>JARYLH010000082.1 GCA_029907755.1 Candidatus Methanosuratincola sp. | reverse complement strand
AGAGCCACGGTCGCTGCCGTCTTGTCCTTCAGAAGGGAGACCAGCCTCCCCCAGCTTCCGACGATCGGCTTTAGGATTGCAGGGTAGCCCAGCCTTTCCAGCGCCTCAATGGTGGCCTCTGGCGTGAATGCCAGGTATGTCCTTGGCGTTGGTATCCCTGCCTTCTTGAAAGTGATAGTGTTCAGCACCTTGTTGCCGCAGAGCTCGGAGGTCTGGTACCTGTTTATCACCCTGACGCCGTAGCTCTCGAGAGCCGCCGTCGCGTGGAGCCCGCGGAAGTGGCTGACGCATCTCTGGAGAACGACATCTCCCAGCCATGATGGCCTGTCCTTTGATGTGAGGTCGAAGTAGACCTTCTCAGCGCTTACCAGGCTGAAGTCCGCCCCCCTCTTCACGCACGCTTCATGGAGCGCCTTTTCTTCCCAGCGCATGTGGTCGTATAGTATGTTGATCTTAGCCATCTCTATCGTAACCTCAGACGAGTAGATTCGAAAGGCGAAGTTATTTAAGCATTTCGATAATCATTTTCCGTGAAGGAATTTCGTTTTTAGAACTCAATGATTCGAAAATCAAACCCATGAGCGGAGTACTATCATCGAGTTTGTCTTCGTCAGCCCCTCTATCTTCCTTACCTCATCTATGTTCTTGTTGACCTCTTGCATTGAAGCCCCGGATATGAGCGCGACTATGTCGACCTCCCCGGCTACTTCTAGGACGAGGTCCACCCCTTCGATCTTCTTTATCTGCTGTGCGACAAGGGGATTCGGTCTCGAGGGCTGGACTGACACCAGTATTATTGCCTTGACCTTCTCCCCGGCCTCAACCTCTATCGTGAACCTCTTTATCACGCCTTCTTGTTGGAGCCTCTCCACCCTTTTCCTGACTGCTGCCTCGGAGAGGCCTACCTCCTCAGCGATCTTTGTGTACGCCAGCCTGGAGTTCTCCTTCAGGAGGGCAAGTATCTTCCTGTCTACCTCGTCAGTCTGGTACATCGTTTCCCCTTCCTTTTGCTCGTGCCCATGACTGCTTTCACCACTTGGGCTTGAGCTGCCTTCAATATGCGCGCCACCAAATATCTCTTTTTTGATGCCTGATGCTTAAGTAAATGGCATTATGATGGCAAAAAACAAATATGCTTAAGCCGATAGATTCATCGGGCAAACTGCCCGATTTTGCCTGGAGATGGATCTTTTGGAATACCCTGACGCGAGCGGCACCGCCGCCCACACTTGGAGGCGGACCTCCACAATCGAGATCAGGATTGATCCTGCCCAGATCGAGCCCGTGGTCGCCTATGTGATGGGCGTGCTGGAGCGGAACCCATACCTAAGCCAGCTGACAAAGTCACCAGAGCCGAGCGGCGCTCTGCTGCAGTACAGGCTCATCGCAACGGACGGGAGCATTCTTGATGTGGCTGCCAGGTTCACCCCCGAGAGGATCTACCTGTTCTATGCCCCTTACCCGCTCGACTCAGTCTCTGAAAAGGATCTTCTTGGCCTTGACATGGAGTTCGAGACGATAGTGCGCACCTATTTCCAGGAACAAAGCAGCTCCTCCCTCTATCTGGTCTTCTCCCCGAAGATGAACATCGTCCCGGGGGCAAAGGAAAAGGGGATCAAGAAAATACTCGCTTCGGTCGTCTTCGGGAACATGCTCTACCTTTTCATGATAATTCTCCTGTTCGGAATTGTGCTCTACCAGTTCTTCCAGGAGTACACCCCTCTCCTGCTGGTGGCAATGCAGTTCATAATAGTCTTCTTCGCAAACAGCCTGATCGCCGCCAGGGGGGAATTCGAGATCACCCCGGAGAACCACTCGATCCACATCGCAGAGCTCCGAATGAAGCGGACCGAATTCGACCAGGTGATGAAGGTCTGTCTCCCAAGGATCTCTGAAATAAAGAAGAAGATTTATGATTCCACACTGGCAGTCGGCATGCCTCTTGACGAAGGTGTCGTGGTCAAGGCACTCAATGAATACGGCACCGTCTGCACACCCCAGTTTGTGAGGATAAAGACCGTCAACATCCACAATATGATCAGGGATCTTTCGCGCCGCTTCGGGTTCCAAGAGCCGCGCACCACCCTTCTGAACGTGCTCCCTCCGAATGCTGCCGCTACTGGCGTCTCGCCGAGGCGAGCTACTGTGCTCATAACAACGGGGCTCATAGCCACAATGGAGGAGCCTGAGATCAGGGCTGTGTTGGCACACGAATTCAGCCACATCAAGGCAAGGGACCCTCTGGTGCTCCTCGCCCTCGCGACGACTGAGTACTTGACCCGGGTCTACCTGATGTGGCCACTCCTGCTCCAATTCGGCCTGATAATTGACCTGGCATACCTCTTCCTTTCCTTCACACTGCTGTTCTTCGTAGCAAAGTTTCTGGAGGCTAGGGCCGATCTCGATGCTGCTGTTATCACAGGAAACCCGCGCCTCCTCGCCTCCTCGCTGAGGAAGCTTGGTCTATGGAAGTACCAGTCGAGGGTTTTCGAGCTTGTGAATGCCGGGGAATGGCTAAAGTGGGATCCCCACCCGCCTTTATACTACCGCATAAGGACCCTCGAATCATTGGATCCTTCAAGTGTGCGTCACACTTTCATCGAGGCAATTAAAGGGTGCCTCAAAGGATTCGTGAACTCACTGAGGGGGAAGTGAAGAGAAGCGGGATGCGTTTTCTCTACCCTTATCCTATCCGAGTGATTTCCTTTTCAGAGAGACGTATGCCGTGGCGGAAACGATCAGGCCTGCGGCTACCACCAAGATCGGACCGAGGAAAGGCGAAGCAGGGGAATCAGGGATCGCCTCGGATATTCTGTCGCTGTAAGCCCCTGCATAATTTTTGGTAGCGTTGATCTCGCCCTCATTTTTCGGCTGCGATGTCTGCAGATCCAATGAACCCTGTCCAGCCATGGTCCAGTTGCTGGCCATCCTGATGGCAAACAGCGGCGCGTAAGCTACGGTAAAGCCGAGCAGAACCGCAATGAGCAAAATTGAAGCCATCCTCAAACCAAACACTATCACTAAATTCCCACTCCTATGATTTAATTCTATTTTTTAGAACAAGAATCGCATCTCTAGAACGGTCTCCTCCTCATGACCCTCAGAGTCTCGGCCCAGAATATTATGGAGGCAGTCAGTCCGAACACCAGCGCAACAACGGTCTGCGGATCTGGCCTCAATGGGTAGACAACCAGAAATGTGATGAGCATCGTCGTGAAAAGGACCGAGTAGAAGAAGAACCTCGGGAGCATCATCCCGAGCACGCTCACAAAATCCGAGACCACCTCCACGTCCACATTCTTCTTGGGGATGTACGCGCCATCTCCGGTCTTTTCGACAAGGCCCAAGCTCCGCAACTTCTCTATGTGGTAGGCAGCGACGCTTGGGCTGCTGAGCCCAAGCTCCCTCATTATGTCCCTCGGGCCTGCGCCCCTCTCCCCGTGTTTAAGGAGTGCCCAGTAGACCCGGAGGGTGGTGCCCTTAAGTTCGGATCTGGCCTTCTCCTTGTCGTCCATGCCTGAAAGTAGTTAAACCGATTTAATATGGGTTATGCAAACTGCTTTTTTGTTTGCCTTTGTAAAAATATGTAGTAAAATGTACTATAAAATAAATTTTTTACAGTAAAAAATTTTAAATAATAAAAAAGGCAATAGAGTATCAGCGTGGGAAAAATGGGGAATGCCATTCTCCGGTTAAACAGAGCAAAAAAAAGGCACTCTCAAAAGTGTCCGCGAAGGGGGGAAAGGTGAGCCCTTGGAAAGCCCCCCTCCTGCTTCATCGGCCTCCACCTCAAGGGCTAAGCCCAAAGCTATGGAGATAAGGTTAGCGGCAATTGCCTGCTTAGTTGTCGGTCTCGGGGTTATTGCCTCCTCGGCGGCAGTAGCGATCCTCTATCTCAGCGGATCACTCGGTGCGGTGCCTCTCCTAACCCGAGTAATTGAACAGTTTGCTGGCAAAGCGACCCTTTTCGGCGTCGGGGCAATTGGCATGAGCCTCATCCTCATCATAGCAGGGTACATGTTATTGAGGGGTTCAAGGACTGGTGGGGCACTTGCCTTGTTTGCCTCGACTCTCCTCCTCATACTCCCTGCTTTGTCTTTGTCGGTCCCAGTCCCGATAGAGCCTTTTGTGGCAGGCGTGGTTGTAGGTGTTGTATTGATGTGCCTGACAGTTTCGGGGTGGGAGAGCCTTACCTAGAGCATTAAAATGCCTTCAACGCATGCAACAATTCCATCGGATAGCAGTCCCAGTGCCGTTCCAATAGTGAAATAAGCAACTTAAGTGAGATCTGTACGGATATGCCTAGGACAGGGACCGCTCAACTCCCCCTACATGGCGGCTGGGCTCCGCCTTGGTTAGTGAGGAGGATGAAATCCCTCGCACGAGGCATTGCGCTGATTATGATAGATGAGTTCGGAAAAGACGAATTTCTAAGGAGGCTCTCCGATCCCTTCTGGTTCCAGTCATTCGGCTGCGTGCTCGGCTTTGACTGGCATTCCTCTGGAGTCACAACGGTCACCACGTCGGTTCTAAAGTCTGCTGTCGATCCTGAAGAGACTGGCATAGCGATTTGCGGGGGGAAAGGCAGGCACTCCAGGGAGACCCTTGATGAGATATGCCTGCTCGGTGACAAATTAGGGATCTCCACCGCTAAGATAGACCGTCTGAGGTACGCAAGCAGGATGGGGGCGAAGGTGGACACTGCTGCCATACAGGCTGGCTACGCGCTCTACCACCACTGCTTTATCTTCACCGAGGATGGGGAATGGATCATCGTCCAGCAGGGCCTAAACGCAGAGAAGAAGGCGGCAAGGCGGTTCCATTGGGCATCGGACTCATTAAGCAGTTTTGTTGTTGAGCCGCATAAGGCGATAGTTGGGGTCGATGAGGGGGCGGTTCTTAACATGACCGCGAGGGAATCGGAGGGTTGCAGGGCTGCATCGGTGGATCTTGCAAGGGAGCCGCCTAGCAAGCTGAGGAACAGCGTCGTCACGTTGAGAGACCCGTTGCAGAAGACGCTCGGAGAGTGGACGGGGGAGCGTATGCTCGTTATGCCCTGGGAAATAAACTGGAAGGCATTGGAGCGTGCCTACAACTCCCAGCCAAAGAACTATGAAGAACTGCTCGGCCTCGAGGGCGTCGGCCCCTCCACGGTAAAGGGGTTGGCCCTCATATCCGAGCTAATATACGGCGAGGCGCCAAGCTGGAGGGATCCTGTGAAGTTCTCCTTTGCATTTGGAGGCAAGGACGGGGTCCCATTTCCGGTCAGGCGCAAGGAGATGGATGAGGCCATTGAGATACTCCGGCTTGCAATCGAGTCTGCAAAGCTGGGGGATCGGGAGCGGCAGGGCGCGCTGAGGCGCCTCTCAGAACTTGAAGGAAGCGGCTCACGCCCTGGTTTGGTCCCTTAATTTTTTGGCGTTCCCGCTGCAGGGGCTTTAGGCGACTATTGGCAATATTTAAATACAACTTTCGCGAATTTTTCTCTACGTCTGGAGGAGGAAAGGGTGCTTAACTTCCGGAGGGCTTGCGTTTATTGAGGCTCTGCTAGCGCACCCTGCAACTGCCAGGCATTTTGTGATTTCGGAGGTAGTGTGCATATGAAAGTGGGAAGAAGGGATAGTCTTTACATCCTCTGATGGTTTTTTCCAGCCAGAAATTGAGAGGATGGATAGAGCGGAGATCGAGAAACTGCAGAAAAAGAAACTGAAGGCCGCTGTGAAAAGGGCGGAAGGGATACCGTTCCTAAGAGAAAGGATAAGGGAAAAGCGAATAGGCGAAATCTCAGGGCTCAGCGATGTGGCAAAGTTGCCCTTTACCGTAAAGAAAGACCTGGTGAATGCCTTCCCCTACGGGGCCTTGGCGGTGCCTCTCCATCGCGTCCTCAGGATACACACTTCTTCCGGCAGCACCAACAAGCCCGTAACGAGCTTCTACACAAAGAAGGACCTTGAAATATGGTCAGAGTTGATGGCAAGGGGGCTTGCGTGTGCGGGCGCTCGGCGCGGTGATGTATTCCAGAACACGACCTCCCAGGGCTTCTTCACAGGGGGGCTCGGGCTGATCCAAGGGGCCGAGAGGCTAGGGCTGACAGTAGTCCCGCTTGGTTCGGCAAACCCCGAGAAGCAGCTTGAGGTCATGGCCGACTTTGGGGTCACCGTATTCCATGCGATACCTTCGTTCGCCCTGAGGATGATCGAGATGCTTGAGGCGTCCAACGGTCTCAGGGATTCCCTGAAGATCCGCATCGGCATCCTCGGCGCGGAGCCTTGGACGAAGGAGATGCGGACCAAGATCGAGGGTGCGCTCAGCATTGGAGCCTTTAACAACTACGGTCTCGCGGAGGTCGGCGGGCCGGGCGTCGCGATCGAGTGCCCATTCAAGTCCGGCCTCCATGTATGGGAAGACCGGTTCCTCATCGAGGTAGTCGACCAGAGCACAGGCGAGCCGCTCGAGG
>JARYLH010000081.1 GCA_029907755.1 Candidatus Methanosuratincola sp. | reverse complement strand
GGTGCCCTTCTTCTCCCTAGCCCTCCCGAGCTTCTGCTCCGCTACTGCCATTGCGGCAGTCATTGCATCTGCAGAGAGCATTATGTCGGGCAGGAAGTAGGCTCCCTTCGCGTATAGTGCGCTGACTGCGTCCATTCCCTTGGCGAGCCCCTTCTCGATCACGTCGAGTGGGGATGTCCTCTCGAGAGCTGTCTTTGCAGCCTGCACTGCTTTGTCTGTGTCTCCGAATATCACGGCCATCGCAAGCGACTTGAATGGTTCATCCTTTGGCAGTACTTTCTTGACGTCTGGGTCGTCTTCTGGCGTTATTGCGGGTCCTTCGATGATGACATTGTATCTCTTGAACATCATGTCGAAGTCCGCTTTCTTAGCCCATTCTGAAAATGCCATTTCGCAACACCTCACAATCCATAGCTCTTCGGGTCAAATGTCGGTATCTTCCTCGGGTACTCTCTCATGCACTGGTCAACGAATATCTCTGCTTCCATCGGGAGACTCTCGAGGATGCTTGTGTACTTCCTCAGCGTGTCGAGTTCGAACCTCGTCATCTGAAGGAGCTTGGCCTCGTATGCTTCCATCATGATCTTGGAAGCCTCAAGCGCTGCAGCCCTTGCCCTTAGGTATATGTCCTTTCCATACTCCACTATTGCCTTGCCAACCCTGAACGCGTTCGGATACGCGAGTAGCGTGCCCTGCGGGTCTCTGTACATATCGGTGAACGTGTACAGGTCCCTGAGCATCTTTGCATTGCCCGTCTGGATCGCAGTGTTCATAAGCGCAGACTCGTAGCCTGTGGCCTGCAGCCATACGGCTGGTGTTGGTCCGCCCATCTCCTCCCTGTGGAAGACTGACTCGTTGCTCCAGCAGTCCACCACTTGGCAGGTCAGGTTACCCATAACATCTGCGTGCGCACAAACCGCGTTCTTGCCTTCCTGGCAGATCGGGACGCCTGTTATCGCCTTTATTATGGTGTTCTCGTATCCGCAGTCCTTCAGAGGACCGGTCGCGCCGCACTCCACCGCGACAAGGCTCCTCGCGGCTGAGATCGCCCTCGCCAGCGCTGCTGCCGTGTGCGACATGTCCTTGCCCAGCAGACCTCCTGCAACATACATGCAGGTGTTCGCTCCTGAGCAGTTGGTGTCGCCCGCGGGTCTTGAGTCGTACTTGCTGCAGATGTTTACTGCCCTTGTCCAGAAGTATTCCATGTCTATGCTGCCTAAGTATCCAATCCCGAACAGTATTGCCTTAATGTCTCCTCTCATTACACCATAGTCAAGGACCGACTTCCCTCCCATGGTCTCGGCCGCAATATCCGAAGCGCCTGCCTTGCAGCACTCCTCGATCGTCTCTGCGATCCTGTTGTCATACTCGGAGCCCCTCAAGCCTCCTTTCTCCTCGATCCTGAGGTCTCCGACTGTCTGCCTCAGCGCTGCCCTGACGCCGTATTCGTCATAGTATTTCTTCAGGACTTCTGCTTGTGCCAGTGTGCACGCATAACCCCAGTCGGGATGGTATGTCTGCTGGAAGACGTGTTCCTGCTCCAGCATGAACGCTGGTAGACCAATGTCGACTGCCCTTGATGCCGCTTGCTCCGCAATGGAAGCCATTTCTTTCACTAGTGTCTCCTTGCTTCGCTCTGTGCCTGCTTCTGGAGCGACTTTGACCTCGGGTACGACGTAGCCTGCACCGAACTGCACGTTCCAGTGCTCTAGCACTGGGAACTTGGCATGGCCAAAGACCATCTCGTCGGGATCCTTGTATGCCATTTTAGTATATCTTCTAACTCCCATATTTTTCCCCACCATATATTCAACAGGGAACGTTATTAAGTGCTTTTCTTAATTTTATGAGGTAAAGTATTATATTTGCTTAATAACTTAAGGAGATAACTATGTTATATGAGGTTTTAAACCGGAAAATATCATAATTTTCGTTCAAAAATGTTATATTTGTTTGTACACTTTTTAACACCATTGAAAAAATAAACGGTTGGATAATCCATCCATATGCTCGATTAAGGGGCTTTACGGCTACCGTTCGCTTCGACTTTGCCTTTTTTTGAGTTTGCCAAATTGCCCAGCTTTGGATCGATAAAATTCTCTTTAATAAATGCCCAATAACACGCACCCCATAATTCTATAATATAATATTGTAATACTATGTACACTTTAGGTGAATTTATATAGGTAAACCGCAGTAATACTAATTGTAGTTGTTTTTTGGGGGGTCTGATGTGCAAAAAGATAGTCGTGGATCGATGCCCTCTGAAAAGGTTTCTTTGCTTATTGCACTGACTTTTATGATTATAGGCATAGCTGGTTGTATTGCCGCATCCATAGCCTTCAATTTCATATTGTTGTTGGCGTTTGTAGAAATCACCTCAGTCTCAATGTTCTTCATTCTTCTCTTGAGCTTCATACCCGCCTATTTCCCAGATCGTATTAAGGCAGGTTCCCTGTTTTATTGCGGCTTGGCTAAGGAGCCGTATGTCAGCGACTCGAGCGTCTACAGGCCTAATGTGCCGCTACTGAACGTGCCTTACGATACCAATTGGGATGAGTATTATGACAAATCAACAATGAAGGTGGAAAAGACATGACCGCAGCAGCAGAGTCTGTACTGACTATTGCCGTCCCGATGTTGATAGTGTTGGGAGGCATAATTTCACCCTTGGCGTTCAGAAAAGGGAAAGGGCTGGCCGCGTCCGCTAGCCTGTTTTTCTTGGTTGCGCTGGCATTGAACTCTTGGCTCCTGATGGGTGTCCAGGAAGGTGCGGCGCTGTATTATCCGAACACCCAGGGCATAATCTTCAATGCCGCATCGGCATTCATTGTGGAAGTTACACTTGCCTTGGGCTTTCTGGGCGCGATCTATAGCTATAGGTATTTCGAGGATGAGAAGATCTTAGCACCCTTCTATGCGCTCTACTCGTTCTTCATTGCGACCCTTGTTCTTATGGCCGTCTCATTCAATATCCTGATTATCTATGTTGCATTTGAGGCCAGCACAATAGCAGGCGGCGTACTGATCCTGTTCACAAAGAGAAGGAGCGCAACCAAGGCGGCAGTCCGGTTCTTCGTACTGAGTGTCATCGGTGCGGTGACGATACTGGTCGGCATACTCTATCAGAACTCTCTTACCGGCACCTTTTTGCTGGATCAGTCTGCATTCTCCGGCGTTGCTAACAGCGATCTCGTCCTGCTCTCCGCCCTCTATGCGATCGGATTCAGCATCAAAGTCGGGATATTTCCGTTTGGTCTTTTATGGCTGCCGGCTGCGCACAGCGAAGCCCCCACCCCAGTTAGTGCGATACTCAGCGGTGTCATGGTGCAGATAGCTGCATTTGCAGCCAGCAGGATAATCGGCGTAATATCGCCAGTGAGCTACGAACTTGGCCTGTCCTTGGTCGCGCTAGGCGCTCTGAGCGTCATAGTTGGTGCATTGCTGGCTGCGGTCGAGGCAACCTACGGTAGCAAGTACTCGAGGTTCCATGTGAGCCCGGTGAATATTAGGGGAATAAAGAGGATCTGGGCATTCTCGACCTCCTCCGAAGTCGGGGTCTTTTACATACTGATAGGTCTGGCTTTGATGGCGCCTGCCCTGTCGCCCCTCTTCTTTGCAGGCATACTCCTGCATTTCCTGAACCACGGTCTCGCGAAGGCCCTCCTCTTCTTTGACAGCGGCTTCGTAATCGAGACCAGCCGGACCGCGGATCTCTCGCTGCTCAAAGGGCTGGGGAGCAAGGTAGGCGTGAACGGCCTTACATACCTCATTGGGGGATTCTCCCTCTCGCTGATACCGGGCACACTTGGGTACAATACCTTCTTGGAGTTCACCCGGGGGCACATCGGCATGGAGATCACCGCGGTCATCATTACGGCCGCACTGTTCATTTTCTTCACCACCCTGTACTCGCTCAGATCAATAGTTGCAGGAAGGCCGAGGGCTAAGGTAGAGTACATCGATAAGGTGCACAGCCGCGCCACCCTCCGGATCCCTGGGGTGGTGCTTGCAATTTGCATCGTCGCCTTGGGCATTATAGTGCTCCTGGGCGCGAATGGGATCGCCCTCGAGGGATACTACCACCAATTCGAGGAGTGGTTCAGCGTGGCTGCCAGGACAATTTCAGAACCGTGGGTAGGTGTTGCATGATGTCATACATAGTGGCTCCCCAAAAGAAGCTTAAAGAGCCCATCCCCGTGCCAGGCACCAAGGAGAAGGTCACGGATCTTGTGGTTATCCATGATCCGACCAAGTGCACGGGATGCGGTCAGTGCATGATCGGGTGCGCATACAAGCACTTCAGGACATTTGACAAGCGGTACGGCCTCCTCTACGTCTTCGAGGACCCGATCAACAAGGGGCGGTATGTTAACGCAAACTGTTCGCACTGCGTCTTCCCAATGTGCCTTGCCTCATGCCCGAAGGAGGCAATTTACAAGGACGAGAAGGGGATCGTCCGAATCTCCCCGCTGCTCTGCGTTGGGTGCGGGACATGCAACCAAGCCTGCCCGATCGGGATCCCAAGGCTTGACGAGGAGAGGAAGGTCTATGTCAAATGCGACTTCTGCGATGGGGATTGGCCCATGTGCGTCCAGATGTGCAGCTCAAATGCGCTGAGGCTGCTCCCGAGGAAGGAAGCGTTTGAGTACGTCAATAAATTGAGGAGTGGTAAATGATGTCTGGCGATGCTGATCGAATCAAGAGCTGGGAGAGGCTGCTCGAAGCGGGGCTCAAGGTAACTGAGCACAAGCAGGATGAGGAAGCAAAGAAGTACCCCCTTAGGAAGCAATTCAGGCCTGCGGCACCGGACATAGCAAAGGCATCCTTGAAGAGGGATTTCGAAGTGGGCTTAGTCTACTACGTTGGGGACGATGTCGAGCAGGACCGGGCGCTCTGCGGGCTGGAGAAGCCCCCGACCGCCCATACTTTCAAGGAAGCCCTGGAGAGGAAGCGGAAGATCTTGGAGGAGTCGGGGATAATGAAAGAGCTTGGTTTCGACAAGAAGAAGGGTTTCTTCAAATATTGAGGTGGTTGCACATGGGTACAAAAGCGTCATCGGGTTCAACTGGAACAAAATACGGCTATTTCTTGGGCTGCGTGATGCCCGCTAAGATGCCTTGGGCGGAAAAGGCTACGTTCTTGGTTTCGAAACATCTCGGGCTCGATTTTGATTACATGAAGGAAAGCGTCTGCTGCGTGCGCCCCGGCGTATGGAAAGCCATAAACCCCGACTGGTGGCTGACGCTGACGAGCCAGAACCTGGCAACCGCTGAGAAGCAGAATATAGTGATAGTGGACTCCTGCAATGGTTGCTACATATCGCACTGGGAGTGCCTCCAGGAGCTCAAGGAAGAGCCAGAGAAGCTCGAGATGGTCAACAGGAACCTGGAGAAGGCGGGGCTGAAGGTCACGCTCAGCACGGATGTGAAGCACTTCCTCCAGGTGCTCTACGAGGATGTCGGGATCGAGAAGATAAAGGAAAATGTGGTCAAGCCGCTAAATATTAGGATAATGCGGCACATAGGCTGTCATGCAAGGAAGCACGACGAGCGGTTCCCAATGTACTTCGACGAGATAATGCGCGCAACGGGCGCTACAATAGTCGACACGCCCTACGACAAGACCTGCTGCGGGCTCCTGCTGTATTTCGCGGATCCGAAGACCTCAATCTTCGAGAGGATAGGCGTTAAGATGCAGACTGCTAAAGAATTGGATATAGACGCATATGCGCTGATCTGCTCAGGGTGCTACGACCAGTTCGAGAGGGCTGTGAAAGTCTACAAGGACGAGAGGGGCATTGCTTTCGAAACCCCGATCGTGCACTTCTCAGAGCTCCTCGCACTCTCCTTCGGGTACAAGCCGGAGGACTTTGGCATGATGTACTGCCGTCCCATACCTCCAACTAAGCTCATACAGAAACTCAAGGAGGGGAAATGATTGAAGTTCGGGAGCACTCCGGATATTGCTGAGTACGTCAGAAAGGAGATATACCCAGACGGGCTGGAATACGTGCCGCTGAGGGAGAACCGGGTGGTTGTTAAGGTCAATCCTGGTGATCTCGCCAAGGTAGCAGAGCTCTTTGTGAAGAAGTTCGAGGCGAGGCTCATTCATGCGACAGCGGTCGATCTGGAGCTGAAGGGCTTCGAGGTTCTCCACATATACGACTTCTCCAAGTTGAAGGACAGGCTTGTTGTTGTGGTCAAGGCGCTGGTCGACAAGGACAGCCCTGAATTCCCTTCGATTGCAAACATCACTTGGCAGGCGACTTGGGCAGAGAGGGAGATGAAAGAGCTGCTGGGGGTCAAGCCATCCGGGATGCCGGACCCGCGTCACCAGTTCCTGCCCCATGAGTGGCCAAACCCTGTCGAGAGCGGATCTATCCCCGAGGGGTACAAGTTCGATGGTTCTCCTACGACCAAGGAGATGTACCTGCCGCTGAGGATGCCTATTGAGGAGGCTTACCAGAC
>JARYLH010000080.1 GCA_029907755.1 Candidatus Methanosuratincola sp. | reverse complement strand
GTAGCTGAAGGTGAAGCTGTTCACCGCCAGTATGATTATCATCAGAAGGACATTTGTGGGCAACCCCCAAAGCGACTTCCCTCCCGTGCCAGCAGCGCTCATGACAGATCCCCCTCAAGATTCCGATTGTTGGCTACTATAAGAGAGGGCTATGGATAAGGATATCGCAGCCGCGTCAGGATTCAGGACAGAAACCCCGTGCGCTCCAGGAGCCTTTCGGGGTTGCCCTTCTCCAGGGAAAAGAACCTGCTCAGCCTCCAAGCCTCCTCAGCCACCCTCCCCGGCGCAGCCTCTGCTGGGTCGAACTCCAGGATCCTGGACGGATCAACGGGGCAGGAGACCAACCCCGTCTTGTAGTGGATGCTGAACGGTGCCCTCACGTCCCCCATCGGCTTCATCGAGCTCCAGTCGAGGAGCACCTTCCTGGCGCGCTCCCCCTTCCCTGCCACCTTCGCTGTTGTGAGCCCCCCTCCGCCTGCCGCCTGGTCTGCAAGCCCCCTGAGCGCCTCAGGGACGCCCTCCTTGGCGATCTCATCCTCCACCCTTGCCTGCACGAGCTGGACGAGCCTCCGGTAATACGCGAAGAGGTCGCCCTTTGGCATCCTCCCGTTGTCCAGGGCGGCCCACACCTGCATCCCCCTGGATCCGCTGAACTTGACCGCCGGGCTGATCCCGCACCCTTCGAGGAGGCGGAAGACCTTCTCCGCGACGAACTTCACCGCAAGGAACCCTTCAGGGGCTCCCTTCAGCCCCTCCCCCGCGTCCAGGTCTACGACGAGCCAGCTCGGCTCCTTCGCTGAAAAGTCGTGGACGTATGGGACAAAGTCAACTGCATGGTCGTCGACGTACCTGAGCAGCTCCTCCTTGGTCTCTATCCTTATGAACTCGGGCTTCGGCTTGTACCTGGCGTACCTCACGAAGAGCGGCTTAACCTTCCCGATGGGGTCCGACTCGTCGCTGAAGACCTTAATCACGCTTACAGGCCTCCCCCTCAGGAACGGGAGTATCTGGTCAGCCGCCCTCGGGTAGTACTCCTTCGCGGCTAGGACCATGCGGTACGAGAGGTTCAGATACTCGGATGCTTCTGGCAGCCTTGACCTGAGTTCAGAGCGGCCCGCATCAGTGATGTAATGGAAGCCACCCCTGCTCTCGACTAGCCCTTCAGCCTCGAGTTTCTTGAGCTCCGCGATCAACCCTTCCTTCGTGAGCGCCCAGCCGCCTGATCTTGAGGCGTCGCGCGAGACCTTCTCGCATATGTGTTCCACGTCGATCCTGGCTTCAGGAGCCTTTATCGCGAGCAAGAGCAGGATGTGGTCTCTCAGATTGCCCGCCAAGCCAATCCCCAATAGACTCTCTTCTTCCTCGTTTTTCTTCTTTCCTTCTCTTTCCTTTGCTTCTCTTCTTTCCTCTTCGCTTCTTGCATCTCCTTGCCTCTTTCGTTCCTCGAATCGCATTCAGTTCTTGATCCGTCCTGGGTGCTCATCACTGGGGCATATTGCAGAGGAGGGACAGCGCGAATCTCTCGAAATCGTCGTCGAGGTAGGCGCACTGGCCGTAGCAGCCCGAATCGTCGACGCTATGATTATCTTTTTCCTCCTGCGGAGGAAAGGACCCGATCCAAGAATGACAATAACAATTTCTTGATTATTGTTGTACTATCCATCATTACATTTTTTCAAAGTTAATTCAAGCTCAGAAATAATGACATTATGCAGAAAACCATCCTTTCAATCGAACAAATGGAAACGGGAGTTCGAAGATAAAAAAATTTGAGTATTCTATTCCAGACCTTCATCATATAGTCGAAGCCGTCTTCTTCCTCTTCTCGAGCCTCATCCTTGCAACATTGAGGCACACTACCCCGACCAGTGCAGCGACCCT
Organism: Candidatus Methanosuratincola sp.; assembly: GCA_029907755.1. GTDB lineage: Archaea > Thermoproteota > Methanomethylicia > Methanomethylicales > Methanomethylicaceae > Methanosuratincola. Next base: position 4,602 of record JARYLH010000080.1, on the reverse strand, counting down.
CACGTGGACATCGACCGGCACAAAGAGCAACAGCGCAAGCATCAACAATCCGACCGCGAAGTGTGTGGCTAGGTTCTTGAGGTCCTTCAGGTATGCAAACACATATGATAAAGGATTCATCTGATCAGCCTCTCCAAGGGATATATCTCTTTGCTATATATTGTTTTCTCCAGCCCTCGGATCATTGTTGCATACCCACAATGAACGCCAAAAGCTCGCAAGATGGGCTACATTTTGGTATCGGATGGTTTTCAAGAGGATAAAAATTAGAAATTAGAAATCCGTTTATGTGTAATAATAAAAAAAAGAGTGTTTTTTGGCTATTGCTTGAAAGCACCATAGGTTCTGGCTGCCTTCATCATCGCGTAAACGTTGATCGGCGGGGCAAGCGGCGGCAGCTCACAGCCGACACCCAGGATGTACCCTGATGGGTTCTTCAAACCCCTCTCGATGTTGTCCTTGCAGAGCGCGACTATCTCGTCAAAGTCTTTGAACTGGAACGAGGGTGGGTCAACGTTGCCCATTATCACGTCGTGGTTGCCGAAGATTTCTATCTGCTTCTCTAGCGGGGTCTCTGGGCCGAATACCCAAATGTACTTGCCCTTCCACCCGAGCTCCTCGCGCAGCTTCTTGTAGTGCGGCAGGTTCTTGTTCTGGTCCGAGCAGGGGTGCTCCAAGACCAAGTGGACGCCCATTCCCAAGACTTTGCTGTGGACACTTTTCATATATGGGTAGACGAACTCTGCGAACTGGTTCGGGTTTATCAGCTTGTTAGACTCGACCGGCCCCCCGTGAACGCCATGCACTTGTCCGCGCCGAAGGTTGATGTGAAGTACTCTGCGACAGCGACGAAGTACTCTGCGATCTTCTTGTGTAGCTTGTGGACGAGCTCTGGCTTCCTTATCATCCAGCTGAGTATCCTCGAGGGCTCAGCGACCATCGCCGACGTAGTCAGAATCTCCCCGCACTGGAACACGACCGGCATCCTGTTCTCGTAGCAGAGCTTACCCATCCCCATCGATATCGGGTTTGACCCGGCATTCTTCGGATCCGGCACCTCGAGCTTGTCGACGTCCTCCGGGGTTTCGACCGGGTGCTTTATAACGTACGGTGCCGATTGCCCGGCCTCGTAGGGCATGCCGACCTTGCCTCCGAACTCCCAGGCTCCGTATGAGGCGTAGCCGTACATCGGCGTCGCGTCGTACCCATATATCTCCGCGCAGAGGCTCTGTGCCCTAAAGCTCTTCTTGGCGTCTGCGTAGAGGTCCCCTATCGGCAGGTTGCACACCTTCGCAGCGAATCCAAGGATGAACGGGTTGACCGGTACCCTGTCCGGCTTCTGCCCCATCAGCACAGCGCCCAACCTCTCCGCTGGGCTCATCCTGTCCTGCATCAGGCTCCACCCCCGACGAGCGACTTCGCCACCTTGACCGCCTCCGCCGCGTCCTTGGCATAGCCGTCCGCGCCGTAGTTCTTTGCAAGCTCCGGGCTTATTGGTCCCCCACCGACCATTGTTATAGTCTTAGGCGACTTGCTCTTCAGCTCCTTTATTATCTCGGGCATGTTCACCATTGAGGTAGTCATGAGCGCTGAGAGCCCCACGAGCTCGGCGTTCTCCTTGACCGCAGCCTCCACGAACTTCTCGTTGGGTACGTCCCTGCCCAGATCTATCACCTTGAACCCGGCTGCATCTAGCATGAGCTTCACTACATTCTTCCCTATGTCATGGATGTCCCCACGGACCACGCCGAGCACGACCTTCTTGGGAACCTCAACCTTCGATGCCTTGAGGTGCGGTGAGCATTTCCAGGGCTGCTTACATCGCCTCAGCCGAGCACAGGATCTCCGGGACGTACATCTCCCCCTTCTCGTACTTCTCGCTTACAACCATCATGCCTGCAGCGCAGCCGTTCATTATTGCTTCGTAGGCATCTATTCCCGCCTCTATCGCCTTTTTAGCCAGGTTAACTGCCTTGTCGGTGTCTCCAGCGATCGTTGCCTCAGAAAGCCCCTTTAGAATTTCAGATTTTTCCAAAATTTCACCCAACCAATTTTTTTCCTGATTTAATTATTGGCAATCATATTAATAACTGTTTTTTAAATAGTTTTTTAAAATAAAATTTGAATTATAGTAAAGAAATTAAAAGCGCTCACCTCTAAAAATACTGAGAATCGCGGCTCGGGATACTCTCCTTTGAATTTCCCTTCGATTCAAATTGCAATTCTCAAAAAGCTTAATTCTGCTTGTAAAGATTAGGTGTCAGTGGACCGTTTTGAGAAAGAATGAAAAGGGCTCTGCTATATTGGTTTTCACTTCGATCGCACACTTCATAAACGACGGCGGCCTCTTCTTGGTACCCATAATATTCGCCATCTTGACTAGTGCAGGCAATGTGTCATCTTCAACAATTGCAGTCCTCCCGGTCGTGTTTTATGGAGCTTCCCTCTTCCTCAGTGTTTATGTTGGGAACATCAGCGACAGGACTAAGCGCCAAGGGGCTCTCATGGGCATCGGGCTGGTTATGCTTTCGTTCGGGCTCATTGGCTTTGCACTCTCGATGGCTTATGCAACCGGGGCTGCACTTGAGCTATTTTTGCTAATATCCGCTTTCTTGGCGGGGCTTGGCGCAGCATTCTACCACTCGATTGGGGCAGCCGTGCTCCAGGCGGTATACTATGACAATACAATGGGGAAGGCGCTAGGGATTAATGGGAGCATGGGAAGCCTGGGTAGGGCGCTCTACCCTTCGATATTCTTCGCAGCCGCAGCCTTCCTGACTGAGAACGGTGCAATCGTGGCTCTGGCACTCGCAGGTGCGGCTGCTTCTGTGATGGTCTCAGTCGGATTAGGGAAGTCTTCCTCACCTTCGGCTGGAGGTGGAGCAAATATGAGTAACAGCCCGCCTACTGGGTACAGAGGCGCAATACGGGAGCGCGTGACCATGCCGCTAATAATGCTCACGCTGGTCGCATTCATCAGTGCCTTCGCGACCCAGGGGATAGGTGCATGGATACCGACCTACCTGGCAATCCAATCCGGCTTGGGTATATCGACATCTCTGGGGCTAGCACTATCAGGTATGTATCTGACTTCAATCCTTGGGCAGCCGCTCTTCGGGTACTTGGTGGACAGATACGACAAGCGGCTGGTCTTGGGGCTGAGCATCATCGGTTCGGCTCTCTCGATCGTTGGCTTTCTCCTGACCTCCGGATTGATCAACGCTGTGCTGCTCGGTTTGTTGGGTCTGTTCACGTTTAGCGGCTTCCCGATATTCCTCTCAATAGCCTCCGAGTACGTACCAAAAAAGGCGTCTTCGCTTTCGAACGCCCTCGTGTGGAGCCTCGGCGTCAACGGGGGCGGGGTCGTGGGGCCTGCGGTAATCGGCGCGGTGGCGCTTTCCGGGGCTTCGAGCTGGCCTTTCGCATTCGGCGTTGCCGCTGCAATGGCTTTTATTTCTGCGTTAATGGTTCTACTGCTACCAAAATCGTCGAAGAATTTATTCGCTCCAGAAAAATTATGAAAATCCATTATTTAGGATATTTTATTCCCTTTTAACATTCATTTTTTTAAAAAATCGTTCAGCCAAAAATTGAATGGCTTCTCTTTCGACTTTTAATCCTTAAATTAACTTTCGTTCTTTCGCCCTTTTGAGTGCATCAAGAACCAAATCAAGCGGTACAAGTGCTACATCGTTAATATTGCCCTCGTATCTCTCAATGACTTCATCTGCATTTCCTTCGTCAACTTCACATTCAATTGTGTCATTAGACCAGCATTTTATGACCAGCCATTTCATACACATCAGCTATTATGAAGATTTAATGATGATATTATATTATATAAAATTAGACATTTTTTTGCAAAACTTCATCAAGAACTATTTGTTTTTTACCTTTTAATGGCCAAATTTCATCAAGATTTTCAGTGAAGATGTAATCCTCTCTTACGGGTGATAGATCGTCGCTCTTTCTTAGCCTCTCAATTCTTTTTCTTATGAGTTCAACATTGCGAGGCGAGAGCTCGACTCCTATTGAGTTTCTACCTAGCTGTTTCGCCACAACGAGCGTAGTTCCAGTTCCAGCAAAGGGATCAAAAACAAAATCTCCAGGCTTTGTGGACGATAAAACAATTCTTGCCAGAAGTCTGATAGGTGATTGCTGTTTGTGAGCGCGTTCTCCTGTTGACAACCTTAACGCCTCGTCGCCTGCAAAATAACCCGAAGTAAGTTCTCTTATGTCATCCCAAACATCCGTCACAAAAATTCCGTTTGGTCGTTTATATTTTTCAGTAACAAGTAGGGGAGGGTTTATTCTAAGTTTATTAAAAACCCGCGGTTTTTCTCCTTTAGTGCAGAATGCAATTATCTGGTATTGTTTTCCATACCTGAAAATACCTGGTACGGCTGAGGTCTTCTTTTTCCAGATTATCAGGTTCTGAAAAGTCCAATTAGATTTAGATAGTGCTTCAAGAACAAACTGGGTGTTTTTCTCTCTTTGTATGAAATATATTGCTCCGCCATCGCTGGTTTTTTCGTATATCTGTCTGCAGACTTCCGTCATCCAGCTCCAGTATCTTTCAGGATCGAGTGTGTCATCGTGATT
>JARYLH010000007.1 GCA_029907755.1 Candidatus Methanosuratincola sp. | reverse complement strand
GATGCAAGGTTCTTGGCTATCTCCCGCAGCTCCTTCAGCGAGAATGGCTCGATCGCGGCATCTGTCAGTTGCTGGGTCAGGTATCCGCTCACCGCTGCCTGCGTCACGCCCAGCTTTTTCGCTATCTTGGTCTGGGTGTAGCCGTGGTTCTCGGCCAGCTCCTTCGCGACCAGCGTCCTCAAAATCGGGAGCAGTTCCTTTACGGTGAGCTCGCACGGTGGGTTCAAGCCTCACACCATAAATTGGTTTATTCACGAATTATATATATTCCTTATAAAGCCCATCATATAAAATTATTGAGGGTAAGTATGACAAAAGTATCGAGAACCCCTGTTGTGCTAACAATAGCCGGATCCGACTCGGGTGGCGGCGCGGGGATCCAGGCAGATCTAAAGACCTTTGCAGCCTTGGGGGTGCATGGCGCTTCAGCCATCACAGCGGTCACCGCCCAGGACACAACCGGCGTCTCGGGCATACACGAGATCCCGCCAGCAATGGTGAGGGCCCAGATAGAGGCAGTCGTCAAGGACATGGAAGTCGAGTTCGCAAAGACGGGGATGCTCTCCAGCTCCCAAATAATCTCTGAGGTGTCCAGGGCCATAACGGAATTCGGGCTGAAAGCAATCGTCGATCCCGTGATGGTCGCAAAGTCTGGGGCGCATCTCCTCAGGCAAGAAGCAGTCTCGTGCTTGAATGAGGAGCTCATACCTGTGGCGCATGTACTCACGCCGAACGCCGAGGAGGCGTCAGTCCTCGCGAAAATGAGGATCTCATCGATGGATGACGTCTTGAGAGTCGGAGACGTGCTGCTGGACATGGGCGCCCGCCACGTAGTCATAAAGGGTGGGCACCTGCCGGGGGAACCTATCGATACACTCTTCTCCAGAGGCAGGGCTCCAATGTTTTACAGGGGAGAAAGGATACCTTCAAAGGCAACACACGGCACTGGGTGCACCTTCTCGGCCGCGATCGCATCCTGCTTGGCGCTCGGCTACCCCGTCGAGGAAGCGGTGGGGTTGGCAAAGCAGTTTGTACGGAACGCGATTCTCCACGGACTCGAGGTGGGCAAGGGTGTTGGCCCGGTAAACCCGATCTCAAACCTGGAGATTGACGCCGAGAAGTTCAGGGTCATCTCTTCCGTGAGCGATGCCCTTTGCCTGCTCGAGTCTTCAGAGTTCGCACCTCTCCTATCTCCCGAATGCCAGATCAACTTGGCGATGTCCCTCCCCCTGAGGTATGCCTCAGGGGTGGAGTCGGTATGCGGCGTCCCTGGGAGGATCTCGAATGCGAGCGGGCGTCTTAAGCCGGCTTCATGCCCCTCCTTTGGCGGCTCCAGGCATGTTGCCCGTGCCGTTCTCTCAGCGATGCGCCACGACCCTGGCGTGCGGTCTGCGATGAACATCCGATACTCTGGAGAGATCCTGCGGGTCCTTAACGACTTGGGGTATTCGCACTCCTCGTACGACCGCACCAAGGAGCCTGAGGAAATCAAAGCTGCAGAGGGCGCATCCATCCCTTGGGGGATAGAAGAGGCGATAAAAGCCCATGGGGGAGTGCCTGACGTTGTATACCACACGGGCGACTGGGGGAAGGAAGCGATGATGCTGGTATTCGGGAAGGATGCAGTCGAGGTCGCCATGAAGGCGATCCGCATCGCGAGAAGGCTTGCAGAGGTCACCAGTGCTGGAACTCCCTGAGGCCGGCTAACTTGACTTCCTTGGCATCGAAGATGCCGCACCTGGTCTCCTCAATGAACTGGTTCAGCTTGAAGACCGGGACCACGAATACGCCGCTGTGCTCTGTGACTGCCTCTTGGTGGAGCGTCACGATCGCTGGGATGATCGATGCCCTCCCCCACTCCGCCGCATCAGGGAAGATCTGGACCAATTTCCCCTCGAAGTGATGCGCCCTGAGGCGCTGCCTCGCTGCCGCACCCCTTATGCCGCTCGACTTGCCCGGCCTCATCCCCCAGTGCTTGCAATCCACAAGCACGGCTCGCGGCCTCTGGAACGCAACGACATCGATCTCATATCTCCTCCTCTCCGCGCTGAACCTGACATTCCTCCTCACCGCGAACCCGTTCTCGGAGAATATTTCTGCGGCAAACCCCTCGAAGTCTTTCCAGCAGAGCCCCTCAACAAGCTCTCCCAATGGGTTCCCACACTCGATCTTCTCGAGGATATCCTTCAGCAGAGTCATTCGATGCCCGCCTTTCTTCAATCGCCAATCCTGTGTCGCCGTACCGCACTTTTCGGGAAAGCCTTGGGCGCCGGGGGGACTCTCCTCTTGTGGGCGCTCTCCCTGACCATCCTTGCAACCCTCTCAACTTTGGCAGCGTAGTCTTGGCCAAGGTCCCTCACCACCTCTTCCTTCTTCATCCTCAGGTCGTATAGACGGTAGAGGATCATGTCGATGTCTTCATAGCTGATTCCTAGCTCGCTTTCAGCAGTCTGCCCCTTCCAAAGCCTTGGGGAACTCTCCTTCATTATTATCCTTTGAGGGATCCCTAGATGCCTGGCAAGCTCCCTGACTTGGGTCTTGTAGAGGCATCCGAGAGGCAGCAGGTCTACCCCCCCGTCGCCGTATTTGGTGAAGTAACCGATCATAAGCTCGCTCCTGTCCCCGCTCCCAATGACAATCCTGTTCTCCGAATTCGCGACATAATATAGGATCGTCATCCTCAGCCTCGCCCTCACATTCCCCTCCGCAACTTTGTCCTTCCTCTCGCACCCTGCTGATGCAACATCTGTGACGGTCTTCGATGCCTGGGTAATGTCGATAGTCCTGTACCCTATCCCAAGGCTTTCAGCCAGGGCTACCGCATCATTGACATCCTCGCTCGGGGTGGCAGCCGAGTCCGGCATCACGAGAGCGAGGACTTTTTCTCTGCCCAGGATCCTTGCTGAGAGGGTTGCCGCCACCGCAGAGTCGATCCCCCCGCTCAGTCCAATCACCGCGCGCCTCTGCCCCACACTCCTCCTTATGAATTCACAGATCCTAGAAGCCGCATATTCGGCATCGAAGTCAGTAAGGCAGCCTGCAGACATAATTTACCATTCCGTGGTATAGGTCTACCCTCAATATATAAAAGCTTAAATTGAGGCAGGCTACCTTAAATGAAACAAAGAGGCGCATGGTAATGTCGAAGGATCAGGCAATTGGTGCAGGAATACTTGCAACATCAGTAATCCTGATTGTGGTTTACCTTTGGTGGCTCTTCTTCTCGGAGTGGTCTTGGTGGGCCGTAGTCCTCCCTGTCTTGGTGATGGTCCTAGCCGTCCTAGGCATTGCAGGTTGGATCGGATACACCATGGCAACTACCCCTCCACCTAAGCCTCTGGAGGAGATACCCGAGCTTTCCGATGTCACAGAGGGGAAGGAAACGGGGGCATCCGAGTCAAAGCCAGCCGAAGAGAAGAAGGAAGGAAACTAATCAAAACCAGTCTTTATTTTTTGGTCGACTATCCTGAAGTGAGGGGCCGAATTTGAAAGTCAGTTTTCCGCTGATACTCGTAAATTTCAAGACCTACATGGAATCCCTGGGGCAAAAAGGGCTGGAATTAGCCAAGGCTGCTGAGCGGGTCTCCTACGAAACTGGTGTTTGCATAGCAGTCGCCCCTCAGACGCCCGACCTATTCAGGTTAACGAGCAGCGTGGGGATCCCTGTTTTCTCGCAGCATGTGGATCCAGACGAGCCTGGTGCCCACACAGGGAGCGTGACGCCTGAGTCGCTGAAGGAAGCAGGCGTTTCCGGAACAATCTTAAACCATTCCGAGAGAAGGCTGAGGATAGACGTCATAGAGGAGGCTGTGAGACGGTGCTCCTCCTTGGGACTGCTAACCTGCGTCTGCGCAAACACTTCGTTGTCGGGTCGTGCGGTGGCGAGCTTCAGCCCGGAAATGGTCGCAGTAGAGCCGCCGGAGCTCATTGGGAGCGGCATCTCGGTCTCCAAGGCCCGACCAGAGGTAGTGGGCGATACCGTGCGCCTAATCAGGGAGGTTTCGAGAGGGGTGCATGTGCTCTGCGGCGCCGGAATTACCTCGGGCGAGGACGTCTCGGCGGCGGTAAAGCTCGGCGCCGAGGGGGTGCTGGTCGCATCCGGAGTAGTGAAGGCAAACAATCCGATAAAAGCGCTGTTGGATCTCGCGGAGCACTCAGTGCAGCGCTGAATGCAAACGCAGCCAAGCAAAAATAAAAAGGAATAATTGGTTTGTTGCGCCCTATTTCCCGTGTGCTATGCAATTTTGGTTTTTGACCTGAAGCATTTCCCTCAATTGCAGTGTGAAGCTCTGGCAATCATAGCTGGAGTTGCAGCAAATGCCTGTCTGGCAGCAAATCGTGCCTCTTTCTTGGCTTCTCTGCTGGATCCTCTCTTGGAGCGTGTTTGCGTTCAAGCCAATGGGGTTGATCCTCGCACATTCCTGGTCTCTCAGTTGTTCCCTATCCTGTGTCTGTAGGGCGCTGTGGCTGCAGCTAGTCTGCTGGTTCCCGTAGTTCTGCGCATTCGCAGTTGCGAGTGTTGAGGCCATCGGTAATGCTGCAATAAACAGCGCCGCCAGCATCAATACGGCTATTCTCCTCTTCATTTCTTTCACCAAAAGAACCTAGCTTTGTTCGATTCATATTGATTTTCCAAGAAATTGACCGAGTCAATCCCAAATTAATCCCAAACTCGGTCACTTTAGGCTGATGTATACGAGGATCAGAAGGGCAACACAGCTGAATAACTCGGGGATCATTGCGAACGGTCCGAGCCCGAAACCGCCGAAGCCTAGGGCACTGTGCAGCAGCGGGTTTGAAGTAAGTGCATACGAGAAGAGCACTAGTGAGACTATCGCAAGCGAAAGCGAAAACTCGGATCTGATCCTCCTGTACGTGTCGATGTAGATCCCCAGCAGGAGAATCGAGAGGAACATGTTGACAAATGAGAGCGCTGCCTGGATTGAGTAGTAGATCTCCATGTCACGGCCTTCATGGCGCATGTTCATGCCCCCTCCTTGCTGATCGTTTGCCCGATTAAAAGCCCCTTGGCTCGAGCAGGAAGGCTGCACGATTGTGCCAAAGAACAGTGCAATCGAGATGATCGCAAATACGCATTCTCTTCTCATAATCAATACTTCTTCCTCCCGACTCTCTTTTTACTCGTTTTCCCAATTTTCTCCCAGATCTCCTCGAAAACTCCGTAGTTGCTTTCCAGTTCCGAACTGAGGAAATAGGTTATCCCATAGCCTTCGCCGACCGTGGTCAATAGCCCGTTCTTCACGAGCACATCTAAGTGGTGCCTTACGTTCTTGTATTCCATCCCCAGCCTGTCCGAAAGCATGTTCGCGTTCTTCGGCATCTCCTTAAGCGACTCGATTATGCGCCCACGTGATTCCCCTCCCCTGGTGCCGGCAATGAGCCAGTAGAGGAGTCGCTTGAGGGGCGCATTCTGCTGCATAGTGCTTCAATCTATTTTTGTGCCGGTGCGGATATAACTTCTTGCCGATTATTATGCACAAAATGATACATAAAAGCTTAAATATGGTTATCGTTATCCAAATAAAAACATTGGTGAAAAAAATGGGTGACCGTTTTTGGTGAGGGTCTCAGGATAGACCTTCCAGCCGATGAAATACCGAAGTACTGGTACAATATCGTCCCGGATCTGCCGGAGCCGTGTCCGCCCCCGCTCGATCCGAAGACCATGAAGCCTGCGGGTTTGGACTCGCTTTGGTTCTTCCCGAAGAGCCTGATCGAGCAGGAGATCTCTCAAGAGCGATACATTGCAATCCCTGACGAGGTGAGGGAGACATATGTCAAGATGGCAAGGCCGACGCCATTGATAAGGGCGAAGCGCCTTGAGGAGTACCTCGGTACGCCAGCTGAGATTTACTACAAGTATGAGGGGATCTCCCCTGTGGGGAGCCACAAGGGAAATACTGCTATCGCACAGGCATATTACAACAAGAAAGACGGGGTGGAGCGGCTCGTCACAGAGACTGGCGCTGGACAATGGGGCTCAGCCTTGTCGTTGGCATGTGCAATGTTCGATATGCGGTGTACGGTGTTCATGACGAGGGCATCCCACGACCAGAAGCCATACAGGAGGGTTCTGATGGAGCTCTACGGCTCGGAGGTCTACGCCTCGCCAAGCAGCGTGACCGAGTTCGGGCGCAGGATTCTCTCCGAAACCCCGAACCACCCTGGAAGCCTCGGTATCGCAATCAGTGAAGCGATCGAAACCGTGAAGAACGATCCGAAATCCAAGTACTCCCTGGGGTCGGTAACGAACTTCGTTCTGCTGCACCAGACGGTCATAGGCCAGGAGGCAATGAAACAGCTGGAGCTTATAGATCGCAAGCCCGATTACGTAATCGGCTGCGTCGGCGGCGGCAGCAATTACGCTGGGCTCGCATACCCATTCGTGAAGGAAAAGCTAGCGGGCAAGCTTGACGCAGAGTTCTTTTCAGTCGAACCTGAAGCAGTCCCCTCGTTCACACGCGGGGTCTACGCCTATGACTACGGAGACACAGCGGGCATGACGCCCCTCTTCCCGATGTACACTGTGGGTCACAAATTCGTGACGCCGCCGATCCACGCGGGCGGGCTGAGGTACCACGGGAAGGCGTATTCGATGAGCATCCTCGTGAAGAATTCGGTAATCAAGCCAGTCGCAGTCAAGCAGCGCGAAGTCTTCGATGCTGCGAAGCTCTTCTCCAGGTGTGAAGGTATAGTGCCTGCGCCTGAGAGCGCCCATGCACTCCTACAGGCAGTGAAGATCGCGAAAACGTGCAAGGAAAAGAAGGTGATACTCTTCAATATGAGCGGCCACGGTCTCCTGGACCTAGGGGGCTATGCAGAGTACCTCAGCGGCAGGATCATCAACTGCGATGCCGTCTCCATAAACTATGATGCCATTCCGATGAAGATATCATAACTTTTTTTCCATTTTGCAGCTGAGCTCGGGTGCAATCGGTCTTGTTTCTCTCTATCTCTATCTTTCTCGAGTTCACTCATGCCGTTAAAGCGGTTTTTCTATTGCTATGTCCGTACGACAAACTCCCCGGTCTTACCTCCGAACAACGCCGCAAAAGCACAATAGGGGCGCTTTTCAGCTGACGCTGACTTTAGTGACGGTCGGGATGGTCAGCAGCTTTGATATAACCTCGCCTGGTATCTTCGTGTCGGTGATTATCATCAGCTTCGGGTCCGGGTTGAGCTCCGGATCCTCCGCAAGTATTTGCCTTATCGATATCCCTGCGTCCGAGATGTGTTTCGTGACATGGAATATTATCCCAACCGCATCTGACTTTGCCCTGACTTCGACAACACCGTAACCGAGCGCAGGGGCTATCTCTTTCAGGAAGCTGCCTGCTGGCTTTATTCCTGTGAAGATCCTCTTCATCAGCGGATCCCCCATTATCTCGTCGACAGTTTGCCTGACGACCCTTCTGTCCACGCCTGCAGCCCTTGACAGGTCGGCATCAGAGATCTCCACATTGCCGCAGACAATCCTTCCCGACTCATTAATGCTGAATCCAAGCTCAACCATCAGCCTAGCGACCTTTAGCTTGGCAGGCGCGCCTTCAAAGAACTTTGTGATCGACTTCCACAATCGGATCACTGTGTATAATTATGATCATCAATGCTTATATCAGTTTAGAACGATGCCAAACCCAGCCGTCCGTGCGGGCACTTGTCATGCGTGCTTTCGGATACTTTCCTCCAGAATGCCTGACAAAAAGCAATGTGGGTGTTGAAGAATGCACGAAAAGGCTTTTGCTTGTGGATTGGGGTCGATCCGATTAAGCCTCTATGCCTATCAACACGGTCCCCAGCCCGCTGCGCTCCGTGTCTATCCCCATCCTGCTTTTCAGGAACAAGTCTGCGGGGGGCGACGGGCTCCCGACTACTGCTTTTTTGCCCATGATCTCCCCCATCTCGAGGGGAAGTATCTGCACCATCGTCTCGTCTCTCCTGTCCTTGAAGAGCCTCATCTTGTCCCTGTAAAAGACCAGAGTCCCTGCGACTATGTTGCCCTCGCACTTAAGCTTCTCGAGCCTCTCTTGTTCGTTCACGTCCTCTCCTATCACTTCCTCCCCGCAAACTATTTTTATGTAGGAGGACTGGGGCCACTTGAAGCACCTGTCAGTTGCGCAGGCAAAGACCCTCCCCTTCTTCAGCGCCTCCCTGACGCCGATGTTTATGCCTCTGCACAGCCCCATCAGGACCCCTTTCTCTGCCTGCTCTTCGAGCTTCAACACCTCTGATCTTTCCTCCTCGGTCAGCTCCTTGACGCAGATTATGCCTTCTATTCCCTTCAGCGCTCTCGCAAACTCATCTTCTGACATAGCGCCTCACCACCCTCGGTGCCTTTACTTCTCTCATGGTCTCAGGGAAGTCTTCGAGCTGGCTATTCGGCATGTACATCGCGTTTATGTATTCTTCCTCAAAGATAGGCTGTACCGCAAGCTCTATATATTTTACCTTCGAGGCGACGATCTGGGCCTCTCGCCTCACATCTAGCGACTTGAGGCAGAGCCTCGCGCCTGAGCCGGCTGTGTTGCCAGTGAAAGATATCTTTTCTAGTGGGAGCTCTGGTATCATCCCGATTATCCTTGCATTCTTCGGATCGATGTAATTGCCAAAAGCGCCGGCTATTATTATTTCAGAAAGGGCCCTCCTGTCAAGCCCACCTTTCCTCACCAGCGTCATGAAACCTGCATAGATTGCTGCCTTGGCCTTCTGGATCTCCCTGATGTCGTCTTGGGTTATGACTATGTCCTCCTTGCCTGTCTCGGTCTCCTCCTTTGGTACTAGGACGAACTCCCTGCCGCTTTCCCCGTCTCGGACGCCGCCTCCGACCTGCTGAATCCTGCCCGAAGTATCTATCAATCCTGCCTTAAGCATCTCGGCCACAGCGTCGATTATGCCTGAACCGCATATTCCCCGCGGCTTCTTGTCATCAATTGTCTTGTAGTACGCCCTGAAATCGCTGTCTATCCATACCTTCTCGATTGCCCCGCTCGCCGCCCTCATTCCGCACCTTATGTGCGCCCCCTCGAAGGCGGGTCCAGACGCGGTCGAGCAAGCCCATATGCCGTTCCTGTTGCCTAGCATCACTTCCGTGTTGGTACCAACGTCCATCAGCAGCGAGAGCCTCTCCTTCTCGTGAAGCCTTGATGCTAGGATGTCTGCTATCGCGTCTGCGCCAACAAAGCCCGCCACGTTCGGCAGGAGGTGCACATTCCCCGCTGGGTTAATTGCAAGGCCCGCGTCCCTTGCCTTGCAATCGCTGGACCTGCCGAGCCCCGCTGCATAGGGGGCCAGCCCAAGGCTCTTCACGTCTATTCCTGCGAAGAGGTGGTGCATGGCAGTGTTGCCCACAAGCACCGCCTCGTATACCTCATCTCTGCTCATCTCGAACTCAGCGATGCCCGCGTCCAAGAGACCGTTTATTCCTTCAACTATTGCGCCGCGTATCTCCTCAAGTCGCTCCTTCCCCTGCGACGCGTAATTGATCCTTGAGATCACGTCCTCCCCGAACTTTATCTGCGGGTTCATGGTTCCGTCTGCATAAACTATCGTGCCGTCATTCAGGTCCACGATGAAGACCGCCAGCTTTGTGGTGCCAATGTCTACTGCCAGCCCGTACTTCCTTGCTGTCGTATCCCCCTTTTCTAGGGCGATGACCTCCCTCCCTCCAAGGATTACCGCCGTCACCTTCCACCCTGCCTCCCTCAGGATCCTGGGCATTTCCCTAGCAGCAGGCGTGTCGATCGTGAGGTTCTGGTACCCCATTGCCGAGAGTCCGGCCAATAGCCTTTCGTCATCGGCAGTCGGATCCTCGAGGGATGGTGGGGGGAGCTCAAGGTAGACCTTCTTGACGTTGCTCACGATCTGCACTGGAGGCTCCTTCCCCATGATCACAAGCCTCTGTTTTCCCACCCTGCTCTGATCCGGAACCCTTATCGTGACGTCGCCCTCAATGTATGTCTGGCAGGCGAGCCTGTAGTTCCTGTCCAGTTTATCCTTGGGCACCCTCTTCTTCTCGTGATCCGTCAGCGGCGAGACCTTGCCTTCTATGACCTCAACAAGGCACTTCCCGCAGTAGCCCTTCCCTCCGCATATTGCCGCAAGATCCACCTCTCCTTTGAGGGCAGCCGACATCAAGGTAGTCTTCTCAGGTACCCTGCACCTCTTCCCTTCGGGCAGGAACACTACTTCAAATTCCACGCTCTATCTCCTCCAAAAACTTCCTCACCACTGCAGACGGATCCCCGTCCATCACCACTTTTCCATCCAGCATCAGTACAGCCCTGTCAGAAACCTCCTCGAGGAGGTCGAGCTGGTGGCTGACAAGCACGATCGCAGGCCTGAGCTTCTTCTTGACCGTCTTCAGCGAATTTGCGACCACCCTCAGGGTTATGGGATCCAAGTCGCCGAAGGGCTCGTCGAGTATGAGGACCTTTGGGTTGGATACCAGAGACAGCGCAAGGGCCACCCTGATCTTCTCCCCCCCGCTCAGCTCGTACACGTTGCGGTCGAGGATCTCTGGGCTCAGGCCTACCGCCTCCAGCACTGTGAGCGCTACATCCCTTGCCTTTTCTGGGTCTTTAGATCTGAAAAGTTCCTTCAGCACCTCATTGCTTATCCCCATCTCGCTGAGCTTTGCCTTCATCTCGCCCTCAGGGAGCTCCGAGACCCTGCTCAGCGCATCGACCAGCTCCTCAGAGAGCCCTGCTCTCTTCCCCTTCCTCAGCGCGGCTTCGAGCGAGCCATAGTCCTTGAGCCCGAGCTTTGCCGCGAAGAGATCTAGAACCCTGGCGAAATGGGGGAGGTCGAACTCCTGGTGGAGTATGCCTATGCGCCTCCTCGCAAGCATGTTTTTCCTGCCGAGCTTTCCGAGTACCACCCATTCGCCCTTGTAAGTTATCCTTACCTCGCCCTTGTCAGGGAGCTCGAGACCGGAAAGCATCCTCAGCACGACCGTCTTGCCCGCACCCGAAGGGCCGACTATGCCAGTTATCTCGCCCCTCCTGAACTCAAGGTTGGTCTCAGCCATCTCGAAGACCAAGCCGTACGGTATGAGTTTGTAAGTCTTGCAGGCCCCTTCTATCTTCAATACTACGGGCCCATCTATCCGAGTCTTTTCAAGCGGATCCTCGATCCCGGACAGGAACCTGGCCAGTACAGCTTCCGTCCTACCGTCCTCTACGAGCTTGCCCCTGTCGATAAGGATCGTCCTTTCCGAGAGCGACCTGTGCGTCTGGGGGTTGTGCGATGCGAAGAGTATTGCGATCCCGAGCTCTTTGTTTGCCCGTTTGAGGGCATCCAGGAGCGCTTCCCTGGTTGCCGGGCAAGTCATCGTGCCAGGCTCGTCCAACAGCAGAAGCTTCGGCCTTCTTGCTATCTGCCTGGCAATGATCAGCCTCTGCTTCTCGCCCCCGCTGAGGACTTCGGACCAGAGGTCTGCCCTCTTTTCCAGCCCGACTACCCTGAGTATCTCCATCGCCCTCTCGTGGTACTCCCTGTACTCCCCTTCAGCCTCGGGGATCGTCTCGTCGAAACCGTCGGAATACCTAAGTGCCCTCACCACGTTGTCTACCGCGCTGTCGGGCCAAAGCCCAAAGCTCCTCTGGAGCTGGATGGCTGTCTTCCGCTGAAGCTCCAGCACATCTCCCTTCGGTGAGGATGGCGTTATTCTGAGCCCATCGAAGTTCACCGATCCTTCGTCGAAGCTCTCGACTCCCCTGAGTATCCTCAAGAGCGAGCTCTTGCCAGCGCCGCTTCTGCCCACGATCCCGGCCACTTCTCCTTCCCCTACTGAAAAGGAGACGCCGTCCAGGGCGACGATGCCCCTCTCGGGGTATTTCTTTGTGAGACCGACTACTTCAAGCAACAAACTGCATTTACCCCCGTTCAAAACATCGACTTCGGAAGCACCTTAACCAGGATGTAGTTTCTCATCAGTGACCTCTTTATCACCGCGAACTCGGAAAGTTTCTTGCCTCCTATGCTGATGTTGCCTATCTTATCCTTGTAGTCGTCGTAAGGCAGCTTCACCCTCACGCCGTCTATCTTGAGCGTTACCGGGTTTGGGGATAGCGCTTCTGTGGACTCGGGGACCTGCCTCTCAATCTCAGCCTTCACCACGATCGGGTCCACGATGAGCGGATCGAGGTCCATCTCCCTCCTCCTCTGCTCGACTACCTCGCCAGCTACCCTCGAGACCTCCCTGAGCTTCTCGATCGACTCCCCCGTCCTTGCCCTCTCAGGGTACCTGCCTATGCCGCCGACATAAGCCTCTGCCCCTGGGATGCCTTTCATTACAGGTCCGCCCGTCACTATCACAGGCACCTCGATCTCCGAGAAGAGCTTGATCTTCTTCAGCAGACATTTTTCAAAGTTTCCGAGGGTGAATACCGCAATGTCATGCTCCTCTATGAGCTCCTTTTCCTTTATGGTTGTGTGCACTATCTTCTGCCCGACCCCCCTCGAGAGTCCGATTATGTTCGTCTTTGCCCCATGCCTCCGAAGGTTCTCCGCAATGTCGCAGGCCGGGTGCGGGAGGTGGTGCCTTGAGAGAGTTGGTGCGACCACACCTATCTCGGTGCCTATGAGTGGCGCAGGGGTCAGCTTGCCCTTCAGCTCTGACACGATCGCTGAGAGGCGTTCGTGCTCTTCCTCAGGGACAGCCAAGTTCATTATGAGATCGAGTCCGACTACTGTCTTCTGGACGAGAAAGCCCCCTACATCCTCAAGGAACTCGAGTATCCTTTCGTGCTTGTAGAGGCCGCCCTCGAAGAGCAGGTACTTAAGCATGTGCATCACCCTCCAGCCTTCTCGCAAGCGCTCTCCAGTCTTCCTTTATCGGGTCCTCAGATGCAATTATCGTGATCATGCCTTTATTTTTCGTTGAACTCCTTACCCTGAACCCTTCCGGGATGATCCTCGTCGCGAGCTCGTTTATTCTGGACTCCAGGTCGTACCCCTTCTCGCTGAGCCTTATCCCCTTCACCTCTTCGGGATCTGCGCCTGAAACAAAGATCTCAAGCCTTCCTATCTGCTCAACCCTGTCTCTCCCGTACTTCGACCAGAGCGCCTTTAGCGCGTCCCCAAGGTAGATCTCGCTGCTCAGGGTTATCCTTATCCCGTTCTTTCTCGAGTCTATGTAGGATGCATCGCCCAGCGTGCTCTTTCCGGTGACTTCCTTGTACCTTATTACGATTACGAAGAGGGGCTCTTCTACCCTTATCAGCATGTCGATGGAATCTATGCTCCCGCTGAGCCCCAAGTCCTCAACGCTCTTCTCTGCTATGTACTTGTACTGCTGTCCGCCCAGCTCATCCGATGAATCCACGAATATCCTAATCTTTTCCACCCTCCTCTTCGATAACGCTTTTCAGCCTCTCCACCTCGAGCTTGGTCTTCGGTCTCTCAGGAGGGATCTTCTCTTCAGCCTCGCCCTCAAGCGCCTTTGAGACGTTCTTCAGGACCTCGCGCTCGGAGCTTAACATATGGTAGCCTGGCCTAGGGCCTCCGCCCCTCTTAGCCCTGCATATCCTCTCGTCGCCTATCCTGTACCCCCTCTGCTTGTAGAACACCTTTTTCGGGTCTAGCGCCCTCATCTCCTCGAGGACAGGTCTGACCTTCTCCTCCTCCCCCTCCACGAGCAGTCCGTAGCAGGTCTCCTTGTAGTCTATCCCGCCCATCTGGGCAGCCTTCTCGGCAAGCATTGAGGGGGTAAGATTAGAGTCCGGGGAAAGGACAACAAGGAATGTCTTGATCATCCTCTCATCTCCTGGACGTACAGCTCGCTCCCCTCCTTCAGCCTCCTGAGTAGGTCTAGCCCTCCTTCGACCTCTCCGATCAGATTCGTCCCGTCGAAGCTCTCTGCAGTGGGACCGAACCTCTCGCTGTCCGTCATCCTGATCCCTATCATTCCTGCAAACTTCTTTACGGTGTTGGTGACCCCAATCGACCCAGCCAATACTTTCCCGGTTGGAGTGTTCTCCGGCGTGAGCCCCTTTGCGATTTCTTCGTCCCCCTTGAAGAGGATCATCTCCATCTTTGGGGTCGCGAAGTAGACTTTTAATTTCCCGAATGCCTTCCGCTCAAGACCCGTGACTGCCCTGAAGTACTTCACCGAGTTTGGGGCTTCGTTCTCATAGAGCCTGATCTTAAGGATGCCCTCCGGGCTTATCACCTTGCACCTGACGAATCCCTTCTTGTAAATCTCCAGCGAATTCTGTGGCTCATGCTCCACAATTACGCCCAGATCGGGATCCGAAGGCGCCCCTTCAGTTTCCAACTTCACACCAATTGCGTCGAGTGCGGTCCTGGCTTCAGATGCTCTCTTCCCGAGCAGGTCGATCCTCGGGGGCCTGACCAATACCGAGAGGCAGTCGCCCTCTTTTGCCAAGTCAACGAGCTCGATACCTTCGATAACCTTTCCGACGATGGTATGGGACTGAGCCAGCGGGGCTTCCCTCTTGTAAATATATGCTGCCCCCACGTTCTCCCCGGAATTCCTTATTGTGAAGCTGCCCCTCTCCCTTACCCCGAGCTTCTCGACTGGTAGGGAGATGACTTTCCTCTCGCTGTAGCAGATGTAACTGCTGGTCTCTGACGAGACCTTGATGACACCCTCGTTCAACACATTGTATGCCTGCTCTCCGCAGACTGGGGAGTCGTGGTCGAGCTCTACCTCGACTTTGGTGAAAATCCTGTCCCCATCTTCCAGGAGCGTCCCCGCTTCCCCCTTGAGCAGCGACTTTGTCAGCTCCTTGGTCTCGAGTACTGGTTTAATCGAAAGGATCTTGTCTCCCATCCTGAGCAGCCCGACCAAGTGCCTCCCATAGACTATCCTGCCCAGGACAGCGCATCCCTTGGGCGGGTAGTATGAAGCAGAGTGGGGTCGCTTGGAGAAGACCAGAAGTGTATTCTCTTTGCTGAGCCCTGAAAGGCTAAGTGTCACTTCGTATCTCCCGAGGCTGACCGGTTCCATTGAGGGCTGGGCGTCGAATACGGTTGACCCAAAAACTACCGCGTCCTTGGTGGTCCACCTCACCCCCGCCCCCTCATAGCCGTGGCAGGACCTCCTCCATCTCTCAAGGAGGTCGCCGCATTCCACCCTAAGTACCATTCGGCCCTTGGTCGTTTCAATTTCAAAGAGGTCTGTCTCAACGCTCTCCTCCATGACCTTCTTCATGACCGCGATTATGCACCCCTCTTTAGCCGTTATTCCCAACCTTTCCAACATCGCGCCAAGGCGCTCGCCTTCGCCTGATTCGTACTCGTTTCCGTCAACAATGATTCTCAAAGGGGTCCAACTCCAGCGGTAGCACTATATTATTAAATCCCTGATTAATTTATAAGTTAGTGATCCAGGATGTCCCAGCAAGCTCATTTCAGGGAAATCGAGGTCATGCCAAGGCGGCTGATGAGCGACAAGAAGGCAAGGGACTTGGCCGCGATAATGCGCGATACCGAAGGTGTCGAAGAGGTTCTCACCCACGGTCCCAAGTTTTCCGGAGGGGGGTGCCTCACGGGCAGGTTCATAATTGTAGTCAAAGCTGGATTCGCGCCTGAAGACATAATAGCAAAGCTCAAGCCCGTTTGCGACCAGACCATGCCTTATGGCTATGACGTACGAGTGGGGCAATTCACAAAGCCGAGGCCGACCGTCAAGGACTACCTCCGTGGACTAGAAAGGTGAACCGATTGCAGGATTCAATTGGAAGGGACGTGCAGATAGTCGACTGCAGGGAGTCGATGGGCATCGGGGAGGGTGGCGGTCTGGCCCAGCGGGGGACAATTTCAGAATCCGAGAGCTTTGAGGTAGTCGCAATCGCGATGTCGCCCTCGAAGCGGCACATAACCAAGCCGATCTGCGAGATCACGTATGGACTCAGGGAGCAGGGGATACGGACGAGCGTGCTTGTCCTCGAGTCTGGGGCAGGCGTCCCTCCCGACTCGCCTTACGGCGGCGCTCCTGGCGGATCGATGGCTGGCATGAACGAAAAGGAGGTATTCCAGATAAGGCGTTTCAAGC
Source organism: Candidatus Methanosuratincola sp. (assembly GCA_029907755.1). Taxonomy (GTDB): domain Archaea; phylum Thermoproteota; class Methanomethylicia; order Methanomethylicales; family Methanomethylicaceae; genus Methanosuratincola. Next base: position 8,026 of record JARYLH010000007.1, on the reverse strand, counting down.
TTGCACTCATCCACCTTGGAGGCATCAGTGGACACGTTGTTCACAAGGCAAAGTCGTTCCTGAGGTATGTCGACATCCCTGCGATAGTAGTATGCGAGGCCCCTGTCGACTACGAGGACTTTGCAAAGCTCGGGATAATCACTAGGTTGGTGCGGCCGCCTCCTGGCAAGGTCGAGTGCGCCGGGGTAATCGTGGATCTTGTTACCGGCGTTGTCCGGGGGGTAAGCTGCCCAAGGGACAAGCTGAATGAGATAGTGATAAAAGTGAAGTTCTGGTTGAGCAAGATAGACACCAATGAAGTAATCCTCGGGAGGAATAACGTTGGCTAAAGTGTTCATTTTCCCGCCCAACAGTCTTATCCTGTACGACCTCGTGACGCGTGAGGGGCATACCCCGCTCGGTCTTGGCGAAGAGGTTGCCAAGAACCTCTCAAAGCCAGAAATAGATTCGCCGCCGATGAACATCACTCCAGAATTCCCCAGGAGGGGGCTGAAGTACGCCGCAATCGAGGTCCCCTCAGGGGTGAGGGGCCGCCTGGCACTGATCGGCCCGCTCATAGAGGAGGCGGACGCAGCAATCGTAGTGGAGGATCCAGAGGCGCTCTTCGGATGCGCCAGCTGCGGGAGGACCAACGAGTTCATCCGATACATACTGAAGCGCAGGGGGATTCCAGTTGTGGTAGTCCCTTACCCGCGCACAGAGGACGACGCTAGGGTAATGGTCTCAAAGATAAGGTCATTCCTCAAGTCTCTTGGTGATACAAATGGCATGCCTAGTGGTTCCTGACGAAAAACTTGCAGAGGTCTGCAGCGCCCTGCTTGACGATAAGTCCCGAGAAGCCCTCCTGTCCCTTCAGAAGGGCCCGCTGACGATGGATCAGATTTCGGAGGCACTCCTGATAAGCAAGAAGGACGCGTCAGACCGTCTGGATAAATTGGTAAACGCAAACTTGGTCAGGCGGATCCCGGGAAAAGGGAAAGGTCCCGACCTTTACGCGCTCGAGTTCTCGATCGAGATCGGGGAGGGGAAAGACTCCGAGCTTGCGGAAGACCTGTACCAAGCCATAGCAGAGTCCTTCTACTCTTTCTTGGACAGGAATTCCGAGAAGGTGTCGGATCTCTGCGACGCCCTCGGCGCCTCGCTTGGTAGGGCAGTCGAGCAGATCTTCCTGAGCGCGATCGCTAAGATCGTGAAGGACCTCCAGAGCGAGATGCTTGATGAGGACAAGCGGCTGAGCGCTCACCTGAGCGGCGAAGCGTCTACCTGAACCTATCCAGCATCTCGGTCATTTTTCTGACAATGAATTCATGGGCTTTCTCGAGCCTATCTCTGCTTCCGACGAGCACCCATGTGAGCGGCGCAGCCTCGTTCTCCCCTATCCCAGGGACGATAACTTCTTTCTCTGTCAGCTCGATCCCAAACTTGTTGACTGCCTCTGCGATAACAGAATACGGCGTCCCTGCTGGGATCGGCATGTAGTATTGCTTTTCGTCCCCTCCAGGGGGCTTCTCCCGCTGCCCTTCGTCGTCTTTTGCCATAGTTATCAAACACCCAAATCGATTTATCTGCCTTTCGACGCAAGTATCTCCTTCAAGAGAAGCCTTAGCTCCCCTTCTTGGATTTCCTCGATCATCTCCTGCGCCTCTTTCCTGCAAGATTCGATTATGTCGCCGACAGGGAAGCCCCTCTCGAGATATATCTCCGCCTGCCGGAGCGTGGCCAGAAGATCCGAGATTTTGACTATCTTAGCCTCGGTCGTTTCCCTCTTCAGGTATTCTGTGAATATCTCGGCTATCATGCCGCCGCCGGTGCCATCAAAGATCCCCTTGATTATTTCAGTCTCGACCCCCTCCTTGAGATCCTTCCCGAGCCTCTCAGTGAGGACTCTGGGGATGTCCCCTGAGACGGCCTCCCCCATGTCGTGTATGATCCCCATAAGGATCATCCTCTCGCGGTCCAGGCGCAATCCGCTGCAGTGGGCTGATATGTAACCTAGGATTGCCGTAACCATGAATGTGTGCTCAGCAACTGTTTCGGCCTCCCCCCTCGGCACGCCCCTCTGAATCCAGCCAGTCCTTGGGATGTTCTTGAGCACCGCTACTACCCTGGCAAGCTTCTCGAAGCCCAATCCGACCACGACGAATACTGGGCGCCAATTCTATATAACTAATCCGCCCCTCTTTTTGTTGGTGTGTCATTTGGCAAAAGTACCGGGAGTTGACAGGGATTTGTGCATCGGATGCGGCAACTGTACTGTCGTTTGCCCTGAGGTCTTTGAACTCGACCAGGAGGGTAAGTCCCGCGTCATAAACGTGGAAGGGAAATGCGATCTTGATTATGCCGTTTCCTCATGCCCAGTAGGCGCGATCTCACTAGTCTGAGCCCTTCCCCCTTAATCCCTCCAATATTTCCTTGGCCCTCGAAACCCTGATGTTGCCTTCAGCGACCATCGCGCTGGCGACCTTTTCGATCTCCTCCCCTACAGCTCCTGCCATGATCGCAACATTCCTAGAATGGAGCCGCATGTGCCCTTTCTGGATGCCCTCGCTCACTAACGCCCTGAGGGCTGCAAAATTTTGGGCTAGCCCTACCGCGCATGTCACTTCTGCGAGCTCATTCGCGCTCTTGGCGCCTAATATCTTGAGTACGGTCTGTGCCGCGGGGTGGACCTTTGTAGCTCCCCCGACAATGCCCAGTGCCAGCGGGAGCTCAAGCTCTCCTACGAGGTTCCCTTCCCCGTCTTTCCACCACTTGGACAAAGGGAGATACCTGCCTGAGAGCGCAGCATAGGCATGCGCCCCTGCCTCCACTGCCCTCGAGTCATTCCCGGTGGCAATTGCGACTGCTGTTATCCCATTCATTATCCCCTTATTGTGGGTTGCCGCGCGGTACGGATCGGCGCAAGCAAAGTCGTACGCCGCGATCACACCTTCGATGACCTCGTCCCCTATGACGTCTCGCCTGAAAACCACGCTGGATCGGGACATCCTTTCGGTAGTGAGGTTTGACAGTATCCTGAGGAGGCTCCTGCCCCCGGTGAGATCCTCCAGCCTTGGTGCGATTCCCTCTACGACGGTGTTGACCACATTTGCGCCCATCGCATCCCTGCAGTCAACATAAAACTCGGCAACGAGCATCCTCCTCGGTTCTTCAAACACCTTGACCTTGAGATCAACCACGCCGCCCCCCATCTTAGGCAACGATCCTGCGAACCTGTTTGCTTCCTCAATCAACTCCTCCTTGGCTGCCATGATTCTCTGGGCAGGCGATTCGAGATCACCGAGCCCAATGATCTGGATCTGTCCCCGCACCACCGGTCTCGTGCTGGTCGCCTTGAATCCCTCCGGGAGAGCAAGCTTGGCCGCGTGGCTCGCAGCCGCTATTACCGACGCCTCCTCAGTAGCCATCGGAACAAGGTAGTCTCTACCGTTCACCCTAAGGTTCGTGGCGATCCCTAACGGAAGCTGGAACGTCCCTACTACGTTCTCTACCATGATGTTGGCGAGCTCGACCGGCAAGCCGTCCTTGAGCCTTTGGACGTCATCCTCCCCGAGACCCGTGCTCTCCCTCAGCATCTCTATCCTCTCATCGATACTCTTCTTGTAAAAGCCGCTGAAATTACTGCTTCCTTTCAAAGAGAATTACCACCTCAACCCCCGAATCTGAGGAGTCTGCTATAGAGCTCTAAATGATCTTCCGCCCCTCGCTTGGAGGAGAAGTACCTTTCAAAGATCGATTTGCTGTTCTTCCCCATCTCATCAGCCAATTCGCTGTTCTTCAGCACGTGACGAATCGCATCCGCGAGCGACTTCGGATCGTTGGGTCTGACCAGGTAGCCGTTCACTCCTGGCCAGATCTGGGATGGTATGCCACCGACCGCAGTTCCTATCACGGGCTTCCCGAATGCCATTCCCTCTGTAATTGCTAGACCGAAGCCCTCATGCACGGACGGCAATACCACCAGGTCGCATTCGTTGTAGGCAGCCATAAGCAGGTCTCTTTCGACTGCCCCTGCGAAGATCACCCTGCCCGCGTAAACGTCGTTCTTTGCTTTTTCCTTGAGTTCCTTGCCGTAGCCTTCCTTGTCCTTGACCTTGAGTACGTCCTTACTGAAGGAGCCATTGCCAATGAAAACGAGCCGGTACTCGAGATCAAGCATAGCTGCCGCGTCGAGGAGGGTGCTCTGTCCCTTGAACCTGTCCATCCTGGCTACGCAGATTATCAGCTTCTCGTCGTTCCTAATCCCGAATCTCTCCCTGAACTTTGCCTTGGGCTGTTCCACATCAATGAACGGCGGGATGACGCTCACCCTGTTGAACGGAAGCCCGGACTTTATGGCTGCACTCGCATACCCCTTTGTCGAAAGTACTGAAGCTGAGGCGCTTTTCATGTATTCCACAATCGCCTCCCTCCAGGCAGGGTGCACCTCTTCCGTGAACGGTATATGCCAAGTGAAGACGAGCGGTCTCTGATTCCCGCTGAGGCTGATCAGGCATGGGAGTAGTTGGAAGTCGTGGACGTGGACCACGTCTGGCTGCTCTAGGTCTGCGACTTCAGAAATGACCCTCTGAAAAGATTCGTTGACCTTCAGGTATTCGTTGTAACCGTATAGGTGCTTATTGTAGAGCATATCAACCGGAACATCCCTGTTGTGGAAGACCTTGAGTATGAGCTCCTTGAATTTCGAGTAGCCCTTGAGAGTGTCCTGGTCAAACTCTCCGTCAGCAGGGACCCTGAACACCTTGAACCCTGCCACATCTTCCCTGCTCTTCCCCTTCGGCGGCTTCATGTTCACGAACACGACATCATGTTTGGCATCCTTCAGCTTTCTACCGAGCCACATGAGATAATATGTGACCCCCCCTGTGCTTGGCAGGAATGACTGGCTTGCATAAAGGATCTTCACTTAGTCTCCACCGCCTTTATGTACGAAAGCTGGAAATCATTGATTACTCGCATGGATCTGAGCGTCTCGGCAGCCGAGAGTATCCTCCTCCGGTTTTGGAGCGATAGGAGGTTGAAGCTGTCCTTGGCTTTATAGAGAAGGGTCGACAGCACATCCCAGTTACCCTGCAAGTAATCGAGCCCTCCCCTCACCAGGCAAGTGCCTCCGGCCCTAACTATCTTCCCCCCCTCTGCAATGTGTATCTGGGGCTCAATGATCCTGAAATCACCCTCGATGGAGTAAACGTAGAACGGTATGAGCAAAGCCTCCGTTTCCCATTTCGCATCGGTCTCGTCTCCGAGCATTAGCGATTCCAACGCCTGCAAGTCTTCTTTTGACTTGGCCAGCAAGAGCCGCAGCTTTCGGAGATCTTTGTTATGTTTAAGCCTTTCCTGCCTTTCTCTGGTCCTTATCTCAGTAAGCGCCCGCTCCTTCTCTTCGGTCAATTCCATCAGTTCTTTGACGAGGTTTTGGCGCCTGCCTGCAAAACAAATCCGGACTTTATTGACCTCCTCCTCCTCTTTCGACGGCAATAATACCTCCTTTTCTTTGAGGTTCGCCAGCTGCCTGTCGAGCCCGTTCAAACTATCGGTCAGCGCAGAGATGTCTCCAGCGATCTGGTTGAATCTTGATACGCAGCTTTCGAGCTCTCTCTGGAGGTCGCCAATCTCCCTTCTGACCTTATCCGAATTGATCAGGTTCTCGCTGATAATCTTGGGGTCGTTCCCGCGCGATTTTAATATCTGCATCTCCTCATTGAGCCTCTCAAGCCGGCGGTTTAGGGAAGATATCTTGCTGGAAAGCGAATTCTTCAGCGAGAGCAACTTTGCCCTCTCACTTTCCAGCTCCGATATGCTCTTCAAAGCCCTTTGCCTTTCCTGCTCGATATCAGCCTTCTGTTGCTTTATTGATTCGAGCTTTTTGCTGAAGTTCGCCTTCAGCTGCTCAATCATCTTCATCTCGCTGTACGTTTCAAGCCCTTCTATCTCCTCACTCTTCAAAGAAATTTTTTTGTCATAGTTCTCGAACAGCGACTTTTCTTCCTCGAGGAGCCCAAGTAGAACCCTGTTGTATTTTTCGTTCAGCTCAGAAATTTCGCTCTCAAGCTTCTCGACCGTTTCGAAGTCCTGATCGAAAACCCTTTTTACCTCGGTCGCTATCTTATTGGCGTCTTCCTTCGAAATCACGGGAGGCAGTGCGAATCCGTTCCTAATCTCTTCGGTTTCAGATGCCGTCTCCGACCATTCTCCGAGCCAGTTGCACAAATCGGTTCCGAAAACAGGCTGGAAGATTGCCTTTGAGCTCAGCGTCATGCCATCAGCAAGGATGTTTTCGTTGAAGCCGTTCTCATGAACCCCCATTCCATCGACGGCTATTATTTTGCCCTCGCGTCTGACAAGATAAACCGGGTAATAGACCCTGAAAATGAAGTCTAACCTCTTCTTCTCCTCCCTGAATAGCTTGAGCGCACTTCTCCACCTTTTCCTCAGGGAGTCTGATGCTTCGAGTATTGCTATCACGTCGTACTGATCCTGAGAAAGGGCCCTGCTCGTGCCGTCTTTGAATCTCACATATGCGAAATTCATCGTTAGGATCGTCTTCACCCCGGATGGTATAGACCTATTTGTCTTCATCTTTTTTATTTTTAACCAGCACCCACTTTAGGTTCTGGCGAAGCCGCTACGTCCGGAGATGCTTGCCTTCCCTATATCCCGCCCTCCGGAGCCCCTTACATAAAATGGCGCACATGCAAAATCTGAATGCCGAAAATAGATTTTTTCGGTTTGATCGCTTAAATTTACGCAACACTTTTAAACAGGGAGCATTCTCTATTGCCTGGGTATTTGGATATGGCAACCTACCTCTGCGAGAAATGCGGAAAGACCATTGACAGCAATGAGCTCATGGGTCTTCCAGGGATCAGGTGCCCGGTATGCGGTCACAGGATCCTGTACAAGTCTAGGTCTCCAATAATCAGGGAGATAAAGGCGCGCTGAGTCAGTGCCGCGCCTGTTTTATCATCGTGCAGATCTCGAAGATCATCTTAGATGCGAGGATTGCCGTCCTTCCATTGTCATAGTGCGGCGCAACTTCGACCAGGTCAAATCCCACAACCCTGCCGTCTATTACCTCCCCTAGGATATCCAGTAGCAGAGTGGGGGAAATCCCTTCGGGTTCTGGGTTGCCGACCCCCGGCGCATAGGCTGGATCAATCACATCCATATCGATACTGATGTAAATTTTTTCAGCGTTCTTGAGCCGCTCCTTCAGCCACAAAGACGAGGAGCCAGCCCCCTCCCTCAGCAAGTCCCTTGAGGTCATGTATCTTATTCCGTTCTCTTTGACCCATCTGACCTCCTCCCCGAAGGTTGCCCTTACCCCGCAGAGGATGATTCTCTCCTTCCCTTCCTCTTCCATGACGCGCCTCATCACGCAGGCATGGGATAGCTTGTTCGACAGGTATTCGTCCCTTAGGTCGAAGTGTGCATCGAAGGAGACGAATGTGCAGTCCTTTATGGCCTTTGCAGAGCCAAGCGTCACAAGGTGCTCCCCTCCTAACATCACGGGGACTTTCCTTGTCGAGTTTATGTCCTCGATAGTGTCTGCGACCCTCCTTATCGTCTCAGCGGCATCGCCATACACAACCGCAACATTGCCCAAGTCATGGACCTTCAGGTCCTCAAAATCGATTCCTGTCCTCCAAGACCAGGTTTCGATGTTTGCTGAAGCCTCCCTTATCGCGTCCGGACCGAACCTTGAACCTGGCCTGTAGCTTGATGTACAGTCGAAGGGGACCCCAAACAGCGCAAAATCAGCATCTGCGTATTCCCTCTTGAAGCCCCCAAAATAAACTGGCTGGGAATCGAGGTAGAAGGGGGTATCGGGCATTTTTAACCGACCTCTGCTTTTTCTATAAAGCAACTACCCTATGCCTTATCGGGGTCTTATATACCCAACTGAGCACAGTGGTTTCTCCCCAATTCCCAAGGGGGATACGAATATGCATATATCCCTGTATACAATCAATCTGGACTGATTCGCGAGGGCATTCCAATGGACAAATACGATAAAATAGTGGAG
>JARYLH010000079.1 GCA_029907755.1 Candidatus Methanosuratincola sp. | reverse complement strand
TGTTTTTTCCATTTCCATATCCACCTTTTTGGGATGTTTGTGGCGCCTGCCTTGGCGCAGGAATTTCTAGAAACGGAGCTCATCCATCCATAATGGATACCGCATCTGTGAATGGATAAAATCCGATTCTAGCCAATGTAACAATAGATGCGCCCAGATATAAAAACTGTCCAAATTGATTAGGATAAAATCACATCTACTCAATATAAATTGAAGATTTGAGAGACAAATCTAACAAAACGGTTTCACAATCACGGGCAAAAGTCCATTAGACCGTTTCTCTTCGACGTCCCCTTTCTCCTGCAAGCGAAAATTCAAAATTGGCCGGTGCCTGAAGCGCGAATGATTGGAGGGCGATTGGAGACCCCAAGCTAGACCCTAAGGAGATTTCATCCGAAGAAGAAACAGAAATTATGCCTTGAAAAGTCGCATTTGAGTGAAATCAATTGCGAAGGGGGCAGCTACCTCCTCCTCATGGCCATTATCAGCACAACAATCACAACGGCTGCGAGTGTTATCACGAAGGCGGCGGAAGGCACGGGACCACCGGCTACAGGCGGGTCGTGAAGTTCCTTGGGGAGGTATATCACAAACGAGCCGGGGTTGAACTCGTTGTCATAGTTCTTCGCCACAGCAAGACCGCCATCGATCATCGCCTTGTTGACGTTCAAATAGTGGGTGGAGTTGTAGTCGACGTATACCACGCAGACTAGCCTCCCGTAGGAATCGGTCCTATACTTGTCGTCGACGTCCAAGTAGACTGTCTTCTGCCTGACCAGCGATGAGAGGTAGTCCCTAGCCTCAAAAGAACCCCCCTCCCCGAGCTCGGGCGCATTGAGATCTGCCAGCCTAACCTTATCTCCTGTTGCAAGGGTGAAAGTGTCCCCGTCATGAACCGAAACCACGGTTGAGATCATGTCGATCTCCGCGCATGTGACAACATGGACCGCCTGCAGGCAAAAGGCAAGCATGACAGTTGCGAGCAGAAGCCCTCTCTTCACCAAGCCCCCCAAAAGCACCAATCCCTGTCAAACCCCTGATCCACCGGAATAAAACCTTTGACCTGCCTGATCCGGGCCTGATTTGAAATCATCAACCAGACACCACCTCATCAGAGCTTCCTGGAAAGGCTTTAACGCGGCGACAGGCGGGTCTCGGCTTGGCCATACTAGACCGAAGCCCCGGTCAGCTCACCAACAGGATGCCGACCGCTATCAGCACCCCTCCGAGCACTCCGACAGGCAGCAGCGTCTCGCCCAGGAATAGGAACGAGACCCCTATCGCGATCACTATCTCAAAAAGCATGACCATCCCGCTGTTGACCACTGTGAGCGTCTGGAGGGCTTTGTAGAATAGGAAGAAGGCGACTACTGTGCAGAGCAGCGCCACGTAGACCATGGCCGAGACGGAGAGCGGGGTCAGATCGAACTTGAAGGACGAGAGGGGAAGGAACGGCAGCAATGCGACTGTCGAGGTCAAGATCATCGACTCGGTCACTTCCATTGGCGTAAGCCCCTCCTGCGTCGCCGCCTTCTTGTTGTATATCATCGAGTAAGCCCAGACGATGCCTCCGGCGAAGATTATCGCATCGCCGACCGCGGAGCCGCTCCTCAAGACCGAGAGTTCGCCTCCGGTCGTAGTCAGGAATACCCCCAGGAGCCCCAGAAGTATCCCGAGCTTGCCCCTGGGGCTCAGCCTCTCCCCCAGCAGGAGGGAGCTGAATATCGCCATGAAGACGACGTTGACGTTCACGAGCAGCGATGCCTTCGAAGCAGTCGTAAAGCCCATCCCGTAGGTCTCCATGGCGAAGCCCACCCCGTTTGTGATCCCGAGTATCCAGAGCACCCTCCCTTTCAGGAGCCTTCTGATGGGCTTCCTCGTGATCGAGAGGTATGCGATCACCAGGAGCGATGCGAGGATGAACCGCACCCCAACGAAGAGGAGAGGGTCGACCTCGTTGAGTGCGATCTTGATCACCGGGAACGAGACGCCCCAGATTAGCGTGGAAAGGAAGAGGCTCGCGATCGCCTTTTGCTTTCCTTCAACTGAGCGCGCCAAGTCGGGCACCTTTCTGGATTTTGAGTCAGGATCCCTTTAAAACGACTTCGGTAGGAGAGCCGCCGTCTCGCTCTCGAGGGCATCAAAATGGCTCGGACCTTCAAAGGGACAATTCAAGCGCGTGCCTTTGATGTTTGAGGTCTGGTCAGATCATACGGTTTGCGGTCGGACGTCAAAGCATTAAACAGGCGAAGCTCAGACTTCCGCTTTTTGCCTGCGAAGTACGGCAGAGCCGGAAAATTTAATTTTTAACGCAGCAAATAACATAATTATTCTGATGTTTACGAAACATTTATATATGATTCAAAAAAACTGATTTTTCAGTACGATTTTTGGGGTGTGCAACACAATTAAGGCGGTAGTAGTGGGCGCGGGGTTCGGAGGGCTGTCCGCTGCGGCTCTGCTTTCCCGCGACGGTTTTGACGTCACAGTTTTTGAGAAGAATGAGGGCCCTGGCGGCAGGGCGAGCGTGTACCGGGAGGGGGGATTCACATTCGACATGGGGCCTTCCTGGTACCTGATGCCTGACGTCTTCGAAAAGTTCTTCTCGGAGTTCGGCAAGAAGCCGGAGGATTTCTTCGAGCTAAAGAGGCTCGATCCCTCGTACAGGATATACTTCCACGACGGAAGCGTGGTGGATGTCGCGGCTGAGCTGGATAAGAACTTCCAGCTCTTCGACTCGCTGGAGCCGGACGGAGGGGCGAAGCTGAGGAAGTACCTCGAGTCCGCAAAGGAGAAGTACGAGCTCTCGATAAACGAGATGCTATACAGGGACTACAGGTCGATACTCGACTTCATGGACGGGAAGCTCATCGCACAAGGGTACAAACTCAACATCTTCGAGAACCTAGACAGCTTCGTCAGGAAGCACTTCGAGAGCGACAAGGCGAGGAAGATAGTCGAGTACTCGATAGGCTTCCTCGGGGGTTCGCCGAAAAACACGCCGTCCTTCTACCACATAATGTCCCACATCGACCTGACGCTGGGCGTGTGGTACCCCGTCGGCGGGATAAGGAAGGTGGCGGAGGCGGTTCATGATATCGCGAAGAGCCAGGGAGCCGAGTTCAGGTTCAACGAAGCCGTGACCGAGATAATGACGAAGGGCGGCAAGGCGGTCGGGGTGAGGACGGAGAAGGGGGACTACCCCGCGGATCTGGTGGTGGTCAACGCGGACTACCCGTTCTCGGAGCTGCAGCTCCTCTCCCCCGAGGACAGGACATACAACAGGGACTACTGGGACAGCAGGATCCTTGCGCCGTCAGCGTTCGTCGCTTATGTGGGCGTGAAGAAGCGGGTCAAAGGGCTCGAGCACCACACGCTGTTCCTGGACAAGGACTGGGAGAACAGCTTCGAGCAGATCTTCGACCCCGAGAAGGCAGCATGGCCAGACAGCCCCTCATACTACGTGAATGTGCCTTCGAGGACTGATCCCTATGCAGCGCCGCCAGGGTGCGACGCGCTTTTCATACTCGTGGCGCTGGCGCCCGGGCTACCGGACACCCCGCTGCGGAGGGAGGAGCTTTACAACAAGATCATGGACCACCTGGAGAGATCGGTGGGCGAGGACATCAGGGGGGCCGTTGCGGTGAAGAGGATATTCTCGATCAACGACTTCAAGGAGAGGTATAATGCGTACAAGGGCACCGCGCTCGGGTTGACTCACACGATGAGGCAGACGGCGCTCTGGAGGCCAGCCCACCGCAGCAAGAAGGTCGAGAACATCTACTATACAGGGCAGTACACCCACCCTGGCATAGGCGTGCCTATGACGATGATATCATCCACGATAGTCGCAGACGTGATCAGGAAGGCGCACAGGTGAGATAAAGGGGTATAAGGCTTTGCAGACGCTGCACTACAACATATTCAAGAAGGGCAGCAAGACATTCTTCACGAGCACCCTTTTCTTCCCGCACGACGTGAAGGCAGACGTCTTCGTCCTTTACGGCTTCGTTAGGGTAGCCGACAACCTGGTGGACACGATCCCCCAGAAGGAGAAGGAGTTCTACGAGCTGATGGACAGGACTGAGAGGGCAATTAAGGGCGAATGGACGGGCGACATCGTGGTGGACTCCTTCGCGTACCTCGTGAGGAGGCGCGGCATACCCAAGGACTGGGTCAATGCATTCCTCTGGTCCATGGAGAGCGACCTTGTGAAGAGCTCCTACAGGACGCTCGGCGAGCTGAGCGCCTACCTCTACGGATCAGCGGAGGTGATAGGGCTGATGATGGCAAAGATACTCGGCCTGCCCAAAGAGTCCTACGAGGCAGCCATGTACCAGGGGAGGGCGATGCAGTACATCAACTTCATCAGGGACATCAGCGAGGACCTCTCGCTGGGGAGGACTTATTTCCCGACCGAGGATCTCGAGGAATTCGGGCTCCCGGACCTGAAGTACAGCACCGTGAGGGATCTCCCGGAGAACTTCAGGGGGCTGGTGAGGAAGGAGCTCGCGCACTACTGCAAGTGGCAGAGGAAGGCCGAGGAGGGATACAGGTTCATCCCCAAGCGGTACCTGATACCGATAAAGAGCGCGGCGGACATGTACAACTGGACTGCGGCACAAATTTCCAGGGATCCGTTCGCGGTCTACCGGAAGAAGATCAGGCCCTCGACTGCCAGGATCTTTGCGACTGCCTCATACAACACACTTTACCTGAACATAAAGCAGAAAAGCAGGATTAAGAAAGAGGCGATGATGAGCCGAAGGCAGATGCCCAGGTGAGTTTCTTGTGTCGGGCACTCCCGTTCGCCTTCAGGGTCTCCAGATTCCGCTTCTGGATATACACCGCCGGGACTTATGTCGTCGGCTACGCGCTGGGCATGGGTAGCTGGACAGAATTCCTGAGACCGGAATACGCGATTTACCTAGCTTACTTCTTCTTCCCGGCTAATCTGTTCATTTACGGGATCAACGACTACTGGGATGAGAGGACCGACGCGCTCAACCCCAAGAAGGATGGCGCCAAGGAGCACAGGCTGGGCACCGGGGAGCGGTCGATCCTGTCGAGGCTCCTGTGGGCAGTAGCTTTCCTCAGCCTCGCGCTGATGGCATTCCAGAGCTGGGAGCTGAGGGCGATCTTCTTGGGGTTCCTCTTCCTGTCGTACTTCTACAGCGCCCCTCCCCTCCGGTTCAAGGGGGTCCCGTTCCTCGACTTCGCCTCAAACATGCTATACGTAATGCCAGGGATATTCGGCTACTACCTCGCGGCTGGCGCGCTCCCGCCCCTCCCGCTGGTGATTGGCGGTTTTGCCCACATATCGGCGATGCACATATTCTCGGCCGTGCCGGACGTCGGGTGCGATCGGGCCGCAGGGATAAAGACCACACCGGTGTACGTGGGCGAGCGGGCTGCGCTCGTGATCTGCCTGGCGTTCTGGTCGCTGCTAAGCTACCTGGTTATCACGCTCAGCGGTCTCCACCCTCTCAGCTACCTATCATTGATCTACCCTGCACTCCCGCTCATCGTGCTCTTCAAGAGGGGGTTGATGGAGAGGGCGTACTGGACCCTCCCGTACATAAACTGGGCGCTGGGGGGGCTGCTCTTTGTGATGGTGACGCTATCGAAGGTGTGATCTTTGGACCGGATTTGGCTCCTGATCGCCTCGAGCGCGGTCGTTTTTATTTCTTCGCTCACGGTGGTTGATTTCGGGTCGGTCCGAGAGGCTGGATCAATATCCGCACTGGCAGTAGCCCTCTTCGCAGCACCATCCTTCGCTTCGTTCATAAGATGGGCAGGCTGGAAGAAGGGCACCCTGGCGCTCGCGGCCGTAGGTGCCACCGCAACTGCGGTAGAAGGGATCTCCGTCCTAACGGGGTTCCCATATGGGAGATTCAGCTACTCTGATGCGCTTGGCCCTCTCCTCCTCGGCACAGTGCCTTTCGCGCTTCCGTTGTCGTACCTCCCGATGCTGCTCGGCGCCGTCTCGGTCGCCCGCAGGATCTCCGGAACGGATCGCCTGCGCACTGTGCTATCGAGCGCGGCTATCCTGGTCGCTTTTGACCTGGCGCTCGACCCAGGCGCTGTGGCTGCAGGGCTCTGGGAATGGGAAGATCCCGGCATCTATTACGGCGTCCCTGCCACGAACTACTTGGGCTGGGCTATGACGGGGCTTGCTTACTCCGCAGCGATGCTGATCCTGCTCAGGAAGGAGGCGGGTTCGCGGGAGATGCCACCAGGCATCTCGGCAAGCGCCATACTGACCCTCTCTTTCTGGACGGGCTACCTCTTCAAAATAGGTTACCCGCTGCCAGGCACGGTCGGTGCAGCTTTGATCGCGCTGGTTTACTGCGCGTCATGGCTTCCGGTGAAGGGCAAACAATCGGCTTCGTCAGGTTAAATTCAATTATGCCCAATGCGATTTGATGAGTTAAAAATCAGGAGCTCGGCGCTACAAAAGAGATCTTTCACTTGGCTATAAATTCGAAA
>JARYLH010000078.1 GCA_029907755.1 Candidatus Methanosuratincola sp. | reverse complement strand
ATATCTGATCTTAACAAGGACTTGATAAACTGCTACCTGGTCATAAGGGACGAGTTCGATGCGTTGTTGTCACGTCTTGACTATTACCAGAAACAAGTGGACAAAAAGGATTTCTTTTACGAGGTCGCAAGGCCGTTGTTCAACAAGATCAGGCTGAAGACCGGACTTGAGAGGGATGTCGAGAAGGCAGCCCTCCTGATATACCTGAACAAGACGTGCTTCAACGGGCTCTACCGGGTTAACTCGAAGGGGGAGTTCAACGTACCGTGGGGGCGGTACGAGTCCCCGGCGCTCTTCGACGAGGAGAACCTGAGGGCAGTGAGCAGGGCGCTTGACCAGAGGCGGGTCGAGATAAGGTGCTGCGACTACAGGGAGGCGGTCAAGTCCGCAAGTGCCGGCGACCTGGTCTACTTCGATCCTCCCTACCAGCCGCTAAACCGAACATCATCTTTCACCCAGTACACGCCAGATTCGTTCTCGGAAGAGGATCAGCGGGCGCTTGCTGAGACCTTTAGGGAGCTGGATGGCAGGGGGTGCAGCGTCGTGATGAGCAACTCCTGCAGCCCGCTGGTGGAGGAGCTGTACCGCGACTACATCTCGAAGGGGCGCTTCAGGGTTGCGATGGCTGCGAGGGCGATCTCATGCTTGGGGGACGGCAGGGGGAGGATCACGGAGTACATCGTATTCAACTACCCCCCGCCTCGCCGGCAATGAAGCAGCAGGAACTATCGAGGCGGCGCGATCCCTGGACGTTGAAAGGCGGTTTCGCCGTTTTTGCCGGTCCATTCCGAATCGGGACCGCTTTGGGTTGCCTCGGAAGCTTTTATTAAACCTGACCCTACCCAATAATAGAAGTGGTGAGAGATTGTCACTCTCAGGCCGAATGCTCAATCTCAAGGAGTCGGGCACGCTGAAGATACTCGACAAGGTCAAGTCCATGCAGTCCAAGGGGGTTGACGTGATCCAGCTTGACGTTGGGGAGCCTGACTTCGACACGCCGAGGAACATCGTGGAGGCTGCCCACCGGGCAATGCTCGAGGGGTTCACCCACTACACTCCCAGCGCTGGGATCCCTGAGCTCAGGGACGCCGTCGCGGAGAAGCTCAGGTCCGAGAATGGGCTGGACGTCAGGCGCGAGAACGTTCTCATAACGCCCGGCTCAAAACAGGCGCTCTTCTACGCGGTGATGGCACTGGTCGACGAGGGCGAGGAGGTGGTTGTGCCGACACCTGCCTGGCCGTCGTACATCGAGATGGTGACTGTCGCGGGGGGCACAGTGAGGGAGGTCCCACCGAAGGACGGATTTTCGCCTGACATCGAAGGTATCAGGTCCGCCGTGAACGAGAGGACAAAGCTGATGATCCTGAACTCTCCGAACAACCCGACCGGATACGTCTACTCCCAGGAAGAGCTGAGGGCCCTGGCTGAGATCGCGTCCGACTCTAGGGTATACGTCCTGTCGGACGAGATATATGAGAGGATACTCTACGAGGGGGAGTCCCGGAGCTTTGGGTCCATCCCGGGCGTAGAGGATCTGGTGATCACCGTCAACGGGTTCTCGAAGACTTACGCGATGACCGGGTGGCGTATCGGGTACGCTGCGGGGCCCCGGGACGTGATAGCCGCGATGAACAAGCTCCAGCAGCACTCTGCGAGCTGCCCCGCATCGTTCGTCCAGAAGGCAGCTCTCGCTGCCCTAAGCCCGGAGACTCCGGTCAGGCCCATGATTGAGGAGTTCAGGAGGAGGAGAGACTTCCTCTGCGGTGCGCTTAACAGGATCGGGGCGTTCCGTGTAGAAAAGCCTCGGGGCGCGTTCTACCTCTTCCCTGAGATCACGCTTGCTGGAATAGACTCTGTGCAGATGTGCAACCTGCTTCTCGAGGAGGCCCATGTGAGCACGACTCCCGGGGAAGCATTCGGAGGCTTCTCCAGGAACATCCGGATCTCTTACGCCAATTCGATGGAGAAGCTCGAAGAGGCAGTCTCGAGGATCGAAGGTGCCTTAAGGAAGAAAGGGTAATGAGCGTCTAGTAGACTTTCTGGGGTCGAGCGCTGGTGAAGGAGGTCCTTAGGAACCCCCACAGGCAGAGGATCCTGCAGCTCCTGGTCAGCCACAGGGTACTGACCCCGAAGGAGATCGCGAAGGAGCTCAAAATAGGCGTCCCTACCGTGTACTACCACCTCGAACTTCTTGGCGACTGCGTCCAGAAGACCTCGAGGGGCGAGTACTCTTTGACTGAGAAGGGTCTGGAGGTCTACCGGGCGGAGATCATGAGTGCCTCCTCCAAGTCCTCGGGGATGCCTGTGCTGTACTCTTCCATTTCGCTGCTGGTCGCGCGGCCTTCGCTGGCTGTCCCGCTCGGACTGGCCTCGGCATCCCTCGAGCTGGCAGTGTGCTACAGGATGGGCTTCATACCGTTCATGCTCGGGTACCGTCCTGTACTGGAGACCTCCGCGCTCCCCGTTTACTATGCAGCGAGCATATTTCTGGCGTTCGCAGTGCTCGAAGCCGCCTCGTTCGCTTTGAACCGGCGCCTCGGGGGGGAGGTCCCGCTGCTCGCAGGGGTGCTGCTCTCCCGCCTCCCGCTCATGCTCGTGTTCGTACTGGTCCTTGCCCCGCTGGACGCCCCGGGCCTCGCCATTGCCGTGACCGCCTTCTCGCAGCTGCTGTCGATCCTCGTCCTCTCGACCTTCCTCTCCCTATCGAAGGGGATCCGCCAGGAGATCTCGATAATTCTGGGCTTGGTCCTTCTCTACCTCAACCTCTTGGTCTACTCGTCGGTGCAGTTCTGACTCTTCACGAAGAGGTTCGCAAGAAAGCTCCAACGCTTTAGCGTTGAGTTTAGGTCGGCTGCAGTCCTCCTGCCTATGACTGCCGATCAGCCCTCGAGTCCGGCATCAGTGGCGCTCCGCTCGTACCAGCCTGCAGGGTTTATGAATACTGTGATTTGCCCCCCGTCCCTTAGCCTGACCATCCAGCCCCATTTGGAGGGGCTTCTGTCGTAGGAGAAAAAGGGCGCCGACATCCGCATCCCTGGATATCGCGCCTTGATAGAATTAATTGCTTCGAGCGGCGGCTTCTCGAAGAAGGAGGCACCTATCCAGCTTCCCCGATCCTCTGGACTGGCGCCGAAGATACCGACCCTGCTCACCCTTAGGTCTCTCTCCACCTGTACGAAACCACAGGCTTTATCACCGATCAGCAAGGGCACGAGCCAGTACGCTTCTTCCCCTTCGCTGGTCCTAACCTGCACCGGCTTGCCCGGTCTTGCTGCTCTCAAGGCTGCGAACTTCGGGTCGCCCTTGACAGGGCTTTCACCGATTGCTTTCTCTGCCGCCCTCACCAATTCCCTCTCCTTATGGATCAGGTAGCCTCCCTCCTACGGACACGCGAGCTTAGTGAACACGTAGTTCGTGTGCGTTACCGAACTCCAGTCTTCCCATGCGATCGATCCTGCTAGTTTGTAGTCTGCGTCCCAGGGCCAGGGATCGTATATGTAAAGGCGATCCGCCTTTGTAACCATGTTGCTCTGGTACCCCGCACAGGCCCTTGCGTGGCCCGTGATTCCGCTCTTGAATGGGTGCAGGGCGTCGATCTGTGCCTTTGCCTCGCTGAAGGTGGGCGAGCTGTCGTATGTGGCGTCGAGGTGGTCGCACGTGAGCTGCTCGTACCCTGAAGACTGATCCGGCGGGCACCCGCTCCCGGAGGAGTAGTTGAGCTTAGGCGCGATCTGATCCTGCGTGTAGTAGTACCTGTAGTAGCAGAGCACCATCTGGCATGTGGCAACGGCGCAGTAGTCGTCGAGCTGCTGCCCCTGAAGGACAAAGCAATGGTGTGACCTAGCCTCTTTGTAGTCGTAGTGCGTGCAGTACTGGAGCAGCTTGGTCTTCACCAATTTCAATATTGTGTCTACGTAACCCGATTTTGCGTACTGCTGTATGGTCTCTGCCTTGAGCATCGCAAGCCTCTCGCCCTCTGGTATCTCGTTCAGGCTCCCCCTCAGCTGCTCGTATTGCCTGAGCCTGGCGCTCTTAATCTCGTCCGTTAGCGACTCGATGTAAGACCATGCAAAGAACCCTTCGAGGGCGAGCCTCTCTTTCCTCTCGGGGACTTGCGACAGGCTTGCCACGTCGAATATATGGCGGGAAGTGGCGCCCGTCGGGTCTACTGCCTGGAACATGACGCCCAGCTTAGGGTAGCTGTAGCACACGAGCTTGACGTCGGTCACACTCAACCTTGGGAACTTTTCCTTGAACGAGGGGGTTAGCTTTTCCACCGCTGCCCTGAGGTTCCATCGCCTGGGCCCGAGCTCGTAAGATACGATCGGAGGAGCTATGTCCTTCCGCGGGCTCGCCCTCACGTGGCCCAAAGTGCCTCCCCCCTTTGCAGCAGACTGCACCGGGTAGTCGCAGAAAAGGAGCTCGCCGTTTATGTCAAAGATTTTCACTGGGAGCCTCGAGACCTTTGCTTTTAGCCACCCTTCAGCCCCAGGCATGCGCGAGACTGTATCAACAGTCGCCGATATCTTGACATGCTCAAAAAGCTCATCTCTTGGGATTTCATTGCTCATCAGAAGTCATTTCCCAAGTCATACGCAGCTACCCTGCTGATTAACTTGTTGTGCTTGTCGCTCGGATCGGGGGCTACCTTGAGACCAGAGCGTGAAAAATTGTCATTTTAAAAAATATTGAAAATATAAAAAAGAAGCAAACCCCTCAGACCGCGGCCGGGTGCCTCCTAACGAGGAGGATTAATCCGAGCGCAGCGACCAGGACCAGCCCGCTTGCCAGGAAAAGCTCGTACTCCCTCCCCCATGCTGGGGTAGCCGGTATCTCCTTGATCGACGATATGCCTGAATCGGCGCCCAGCGTCACCACGTACCCTGCGCCTTCTGAGGCCTTCTCAACCCCCAGGCTCGGGTCGTGGGTCAGCGTGCCGTTGAAGTATGGGTAGCACAAGTAGACCTTCACGCGGTTCCCCGCGGTCAGGTATGCCGCGGTGACATTGACTGCCGATTCGTTGCCTGAAGGGTCGGTCACCACTGCTTTGGGCACGAACTTGAAGAAGCCGCCGAGCGTCCCTTCCTCCGTCAGCCTCAGCTTCGCCGGGGCAGGGAAGTTCATCAGTTTGCCCGCCACGCTCCTCTGGATCAGCTTGATCTTGAACCCGAGGTCTTTGGCGTCCTGCTCGTACCCTTTGATGTTGAGGGTTGCGTTCGTGCCGTCTGCGCTGAATTTCATGGTTCCGTTGACCGCTGGCATCTCGAGCCCCTCGAGATCATCGAAGAGAACCTCTGGGCTCCCGTTGATCACGAATGAAGAGGCATCGACCCACAGGGCAAGGGCGGGGCTAACCGTTATGCTGGTGTTCAGCAGTGAAACCGTCTTTGGGTCGAAGTTCCAGTCCCAGTTTTCGATTATGAGGTCGATCTTCATCTCCCCTGCCGCGACCTCATATGAGAACGGCTCCTCGCCAGCTTCGACGGTCTCCAAAACCGTCGAGTTGTAGATCCTGATCGCCAGCTTCACCTTCCCCTCCGCAAAGTCGAACTTATGGGGAGCTTCCGTTAGGGTCATGTTGAACGCCAGACCAATGGAAGTGCCGTTTTCCAGCCTGATCTCCTGGGGCTCCGTGAGTTCCCAGTTGCACCCCGCGAATGCCAGCAGTGCCGGGTGGAACCCCTGAGAGAGGTCTTTTAGCCTCTCACGCTGCTCTACCATCTGCGCGATCGCTGCATTGACCTTCATTGACATCATCTGGACGAGCTTCTGGCATTCCTTTATGGCGTTCGAGATGGCGTTCTGTACGGTCCCTTTGCCTGCGCCGGATTCGATGGCTTGGACTGCGGCGTTTGTAGCATCGATCGCCGCATCGATCTGGCCGGTCAGGTTACTGTCGCCCGCCTGGTCTTTCAGCTCATTGAGGTCTTCGACCACCTCAAGCAGAATTGCCTTGACCTGGGCGGGATCAGCCTTGAAGAGCGCTGCCTTTGTCGAAGCCAGGATCAGCTTGCTGTTTGCCTCAAAGGCAACCGAAAGCCCCTTGGCTACTGCATTCCCCTTTTCGAGGTCCAATGCGTTGGCTGAAGATATCAGGCGCTGCCAGAGCGTCCCCTCTGCCAGGTTCGTCAGGCTGAACGCGGATCCGTTGACCACAGCGTACTCGACCAGGCCCTTGAAGTGGACCACGTAGGCCTTCGAGGTGTCGTTGTTTGCCCACCATACGAAGAACGGCTTCGTTACGTTCCTTGGGAAGATGATCGTAATGTCGTCGGTGGTGATTTTCTTGTAAGTTCCTTCGTCAGCCATCTGCAAATGGGCACCGGCTCCACTCGGCTGCGCCGATGCCTGCGGGAACGCTGCTACGCCCCCTATGGCGAGCAGCATGACAACTATTAGACCCGATACCTTGCATCTTTCCATAAACATCGCCATGTAAGGATTTGCCAGGATCCAATATAACCCCTTCTAAGTTTAAAATTTGGATCAA
>JARYLH010000077.1 GCA_029907755.1 Candidatus Methanosuratincola sp. | reverse complement strand
ATCGCCCCTCACTGGATATTGGATGCCGGGCAAACCGTATACGCCCTCGCCTTTCACAGTCCTCCCCAGTAGATGCACGGTGCCGCCCCTCGCGAGGGACCTGAGCTGGCTGGTCACCGTCCTGGCACCGAATGACAATTGGAGCTCAGAGACCAGCTCCCCGGGGGTGAGCCACTTTTCCCGGAGCAGTGCGATTATGGCAGACCTGCACTCCGAAGCCACTCTCCTACTCTTATTTTTCAGGACGGACTCAACAAAACGAGAATTGACCTCCCCTACATCGACGCCGTCGGAAGCCATGCGCAACCCCTCAGGGTCATCATCAAGAACCACATATATCCCGAAAGAAGTGGCTAGCCGTACATCGTCTACCCCGATCCGCCTCCTGGGAGAGACCAGTATGGATCTGGCGTCGAGCCTCTGCCTTATGTCTGAGAGCTTGACGATCTCCTGGTAGAAAGCGCCCCTCCTGGCGCTTGCCAGCACATCCGCCACAACCGGAGGCGGCCCAGGGTCATAAAATGCCACCCGCCATGGATTCGTGGCATTGACCTCACTGGCTTTCGACCCGCCGATCAACGCTTGGAAAGTCAATTGCACAGGACTCGCCTATGTTAATGATAGTTTTTGTAATATAATAATTTATGGTTTTTTAGCAAATATCTCAAGATATCTGTTATCAACAGTTCTTTCGCTTAGATCTAGATTCCGAGGCTCATAGTAAACAAATTTACAAGTGTGCCGGCGAAGTTTTTAGGAAAATAGAAAAATAACCAAAAAAATAACTTGACCGCGTATACAACTTTAGCTTAAAACTCCTAATAAATTTGGAACAAAAATCCCAGGGCAATCCTGCAGACCGTTTCTCAGAGGCCCCAAACACCAGGAATAATTTTTTGTTTCCCAATCTTTCCATAATAAGAAATCAAAAGGAAAAATTTTTGCAAATCCCACCGTCGCACCATTTCCCATTCTAGGTGAGATTGGGAAATGATAAGAAACGATGGTCCCACGCGAAGAGCTGTTGCATTCCCGCCTCCTTTTTGATGACTTGTACCACAGGGGCATTTAATGCTACATCCACATTCCACCCAATCCTTCCGATCCTTTCGGACTTGGGCGCTGAGCTTTCTGAGATGTAGGAAATATTGTCTTTCACTCGGAGTGCGCAATTTGATGGTGGGCGGCATCCGTCCAATTCTGATTAATTTTTTTGCTTTGTTTTTTAAACTATGGAATATTTTTATTTTTGGAGAGGATTTTGATATCTGCTGATTTGTTAAGCGGTAATGCTAATCAGAACGCAAAAGACTATTAAAGTAAAATATTCTTAATCGTAACAATAAGTTCGACAAAAAATCTAAAATTGAAAATTTTTATTTTTAATTTAAAAGTATTTTAACTATTAAAATAAAATTTGTTTGCTATTCTTATAAGCAAGTAATGGGAATACTTATAAACCCGACTGGAAGTTGGGAGTGCGGAAAGGGGAGCTCCTGGAAAGGGGCTGAGAGGGTGACTGAATCCGTCGCCGACCCTTTGAACCTGATCTGGGCAATGCCAGCGGAGGGATATGTCGTTTGGTGTCAAAGAGGCACAATCTTGAAAACGGATCTAATTACAACAATAAGAAAATAATACATTTAAAAACACCCACTTACCAGTTAGTCCTTTCATCGATATTTGTCGCACTCGGTGTTTCATTATCGATTTTTCCCGGAGCTTTCCCCGTAGGACCAACAAAGGTCTTCCCTTTCCAACACATGATAAACGTAGTCGCAGGGATGTTGCTCGGTCCGCTGAACGCGGGTGTCGTCGCAGGTCTGATCGGGATAATGAGAATAGGAATAGGAACGGGGACTTTTTTTGCGATACCAGGGGGCATTCCGGGCGCAGTGGTGGTGGGTCTAGTGTACAAGTATTTCGTGCGCAAAGAGGTGGCTGGTCTTACAGAGCCGTTGGGGACAGCGCTCGGGGCATTGCTGAGCGCCTTCCTGGTCGCTCCAGCCATAGGCGCGGCTCCGCTGCAGCCATTTCTCGGGCTGACCGCCCAGTGGCAGCTGTTCACAATCTTTTTCCTCATTAGCAGCATCCCCGGGGCTTTCATGGGCTTTCTCGTAGTCTTGGCTCTGAAGAGGAGGCGCATAATTGAAGGGAATTAGCTATGCGGCGATCAGGGGCAAGAAGACGCTGATACGCGGGGACGTCGGAAAGGGGAAGACCCGCCTGCTCAGCCGCCTTCTATCTGAGGCTGCCGAGTCAGAAGGTGCCGGCTCGATAACAGTTATCGATATGGCCCCTGGAGAGAGATCCGTGGGGGAAAGAAAGGTTGGCGGTCAGCTTGTCATCCCTGCTTTGCCGGTCGCACGGTACATCGCACCGGAGCGGGTAGTCGCACCCCGCCTCGAAGGGGCTACCGCAGAAGAAGTGGTACGGCTGGCAATGCGGAACGCTAGCGCGCTCGAGCCATGTTTAGCACAGTACATCGCATCGCCTACCCCAGTGCTTTTTGTGAACGACCTGACGATTTATCTCCAGTGCGGTAAAGCAGAGCTGCTTGGGGAAGCCATAACCCTAGCGAAGACCTTTGTGGGGGCTGCTTATTGGGGGGATTTCTTCGACGATAAGGGATCCGGAATAAACGAGAAGGAAAGGCTGCTGCTTGGAAAGCTGATCGGTTTGTTCGATATTGTCGTAGATCTTTGAAAAGATTTTATACCCTCCGAGCCGACATATTATGGAAACAGGGGATCATGCGTGCCCAAGCAGAGGCTGGAGCTGAGGGACGTCCCGTCCTGGAGAGAGGTGGAGCTCCTCGTCAGCTCGATGATCAAGGCATACAGGCAGGGGGAAGCCCCGCTCAGGGACCTCTGCATCGTCGGGCTGCTGGCCACGACCGGGATAAGGACGTCTGAACTCCTGCTTCTCAAGAAGTCCGACTTTGACTTCGGGACGAACATCATCACAATAACCCAGCTCAAGAAGAGGGAGGAGTTCGCACGGCAGACGATCCTCAGCCAAGACCTGAGGGCATACGTGAAGGAGTACTTTAAGGAGGTCCAAGGCGAGAGGGTATTCGACCTGAGCAGGCGCCAGGTCCTCAACATAACCCACAGGTACACACAGAGGTTTTTGGGCAGGCGCATTAGGAGCCATGCCCTGCGCCACGCCTACGCAATACGAATCCTCGAGAAGACCAGGGACATCGAACTCTGCAGGAGGCTAATCGGACACTCAAGGTTGGAGACCGTGAAGATTTATCTGGACTTCACGATAGGCGATCGGATGAAAGAGGTTTCAGACGCGATAAAGATAAACTAACAAAAAATTATGACGGTAATCAAAAATGGTGAAGCTGAAACTTGACGATGTCCCAACATGGTCGGAAGTGGGGGAGTTCCTGGACAGGATAAGGGCCATGTATAGGAAGAGGGAGGTAAGCCTCAGGGACTTCGTCCTGATGAGCCTCTATCCGACGACAGGGCTGAAGACATCCGAGCTGCTCACGATAAGGAAGAGGGACATCGACTTTCAGCAGGGGGTCATCCGTGTCGGGTCGGCAGGGGAGGTGCGCGAAGTCCTGATAATGCCCTCAATACTTCCGTACCTGAAAGACTATGCTAAGGACAAGAAGAGCGAGGAAAGGATCTTTGAGATGGGCCGCCGCCAAGCTCTCAACATCAACCACAAATACACAGAGATGATCCTCGGGAGGCGGCTCAGGGTTGCAGGCTGGAGGCACGCGTTCGCGATCCGGCTGCTTGAGACTGTGCGGGATCCCTCGATGTGCAGGAAGATCTTGGGCCAGAAATCGTCAAAGGTGGTCAGTGCTTACCAGCAGAGCTTGCAGAAAAGCCTGAAGGAAGAGCTGATCAAATCGATTGGCGGATGATGGAGTGGTCCCTAAGCTACTCGAGCTTTTCCGTAGTGTTGCTTGTTAGCCCCTCCTCTTCGCCAGATACCGCTTTAGGATCGGCTTCAGCATGAGGATCCGCCTCTTGGCGACTTGCATGACCAAGAACTTTGGCCGCAGGTAGAATTTCCTGTAAGCAGTCGAGACGAGCGAGCGAATCTCCTCCGCAGTCATCTCGAAGGTCCGCATGACTGGCTTTATCGTGGTGTATTTCGACCAGTCTTCGGTCTCCAGGAGCCTGTTCGCCTTCGCAAATTCGTAAACCTCAGTGCCAGGGTACGGGGTCATTGCCGTGAACTGGGCGTAGTCAATGCCCGATCTAATCGCGAATTCGATACTCGCCATTGCCTCCTCTTTGCTCTCGCCCGGAGTCCCGATTATGAATGAGCCGGCGGTCTCCAGCCCCGCTTTCTTGGCGGAGGAAATGGCAGACCTGATCTGCTCCAGCGATATCCCCTTCCTCAGCAAGCGCAAGACCCTATCCGAGGCGGATTCGATACCCATGTAGAACATCAGCGCCCCAGCTCGCCTGAACGCCTGAAGGAGTTCGCTTGAGACAGTGTCCACCCTCGAACCGAAAGCCCAGGAAACGTCGAGTTTCCGGAGCAGCTCTGCCAATCTGAAAGACCGCTTTTTATTTATTGTGAATGTGTCGTCTACAAATTCAATGAAATTTATCCTGTACTTATCCACCAATTCGCTGACCTCCTCGAGCACATTCTCGGCGCTCCTCGCGCGGAAGGTGTTGCCATAGAGCCTCGATGAGGCGCAGAATATGCACCGGAATGGGCACCCCCTGCTCGTGATCACATTTCCTATGGGCGTCCTTTCCCCAAGCGCGGTGTACTTCTCCATCGGCAACAGGTGCCTCGCTGGGAACGGGAGCCTGTCAAGGTCCTCGATAAGACGGCGCGGGCGGGTTCTCCTGATCTTACCTCCGTCCCTGACGGCTATCCCGTCAACTGCATCTAGCGGTCGCCCGCCCTCGATCGAATGCACGAGCTCCAGCATGGTGGCTTCCCCCTCCCCGATCACCCCGATATCGATCGCGGGGCACGTGCCCATTGTCTCCTCGGGCAGGAACGTGATGTGACATCCTCCAAGCACTGTAACTGAATCTGGCATCTTTTGTTTGATTTTTGTGATTAAACTCACAGCATCGCCTATACTAGGAGTTGTTGATGTGACTCCTATCACATTTGGCTCCATCGACTGTAACTTTTTAATCCCGTCCTCTTGTGAATCACAGGAGATCGGTGCATCAATTATGGTCACATCATAGCCGTCCCTTTCGAGGACGGCACCAATGTAAGCCAGCCCCAAGGGCGGCGCGTTCAAGCCCAGCGCTGACTGGATTTCGAAACTCTGGCGCACAGGAGGATTGACAAGGGCAACCTTCAATCAAACCCCCCTGATAATCTAAAACAACATGGTATTTTAATGTAGGGCAAGCGGTGGTCGAGAATTCTTAGCCAAAAGGAATAAAATCGGTGCACTCACCATAATCTCCGCTGACCAGTATGTCCACCCTAGCGTATTCGATGAGTAGAAAAGAGATCAAGGAACTGCAAGCTAGAAAGCTCAGAGAAGTCGTTACCAGAGTCTATGAGAACTCGCCTTTCTACAGGCGGAGGCTGAAGGAGGCCGGGATCGACATCACAAACTTCCGGCCCGAGGACCTCAAGAAGATCCCGTTCACGACCAAAACCGACCTGCGGGACAACTACCCGCTCGGTCTGATATCTGTCGAAAAGTCCAAAATCGTAAGGATGCATGCCTCTTCAGGGACCACGGGCAACCCGACGGTAGTGGCATACACTAGGAAAGACATAGAGGCATGGGCTGAACTGAACAAGAGGTGCCTTGAGGTCTGCGGTGTCACGAGCGATGATGTCGTGCAGGTGGCCTACGGCTATGGTCTCTTCACCGGAGGGCTCGGTCTCCACTACGGGGCTGAGCGGTTAGGGGCGAAGGTAATACCCGCGAGCACCGGCAACACCAAGAGGCAACTCAAGCTGATGAAAGACCTAGGCACGACGGTGCTGGCGTGCACCCCGTCGTATGCCCTTTTCCTCTCGGAGAGCGCGAAGGAGGAGGGCATTGACCCGAAGAAAGACCTTAGGCTGAGGGTCGGCGTATTGGGGGCAGAGCCTTGGTCAGAGAGCACTAGGAAAGTCCTGGAGGAGGAGTTCATGCAGTCCGCGCATGACATTTACGGGATGTCTGAGCTCAACGGTCCGGGCGTGGCAATAGAGTGCAGGAAGAAGAACGGGCTGCACGTCTGGGAGGACCATTACTTCGTGGAGATAATCGATCCCAACACGGGCGAAGTACTTGAGCCAGGGGAGAAGGGGGAGATGGCAGTCACAACGCTCGAGAAAGAGGGGATGCCCCTACTCAGGTACCGGACGCGCGACATAACGATACTCGACGACGAGGTCTGCGGGTGCGGGATAGCGCATGCGAGGATAAAGAAGATACTGGGCAGGACCG
Organism: Candidatus Methanosuratincola sp.; assembly: GCA_029907755.1. GTDB lineage: Archaea > Thermoproteota > Methanomethylicia > Methanomethylicales > Methanomethylicaceae > Methanosuratincola. The sequence continues at coordinate 179 of JARYLH010000077.1, read as the reverse complement.
ACGACATGCTGAAGATAAGGGGGATATGCGTCTTCCCGAGCCAGATCGAGCAGGTGCTCGCGAGCATCCCGGGCGTGGCTCCGCACTATCAAGTGGTGCTCTCGAAGCGGGGGAGCATGGACCACGTGGAGGTACACGTAGAGGTCGGGCCGGAGGTGCCGTTCGACGAGATCAAGACG
>JARYLH010000076.1 GCA_029907755.1 Candidatus Methanosuratincola sp. | reverse complement strand
AGATCGCCCAGGATAAGACGAGGCTAGCGAGGGAAGTCCTCCCAGCCTCGGTTATGCTGGGGGCGGTTGTATCGCAGATGAGCTCCTTTGCTCTACTTTTGATGGGAATCATGAAGAATGACCCTAAAATGGCGGGGGAAGGGATCTCAGGCGATCGGATAGTCGAACCCGCGAGGGCAAAGCTCATTCCTGGATTCTTGGAGGTTAAGAAGGCGGCCTTGGAGGCTGGCGCTTATGGCTGCAGCATAAGCGGTGCAGGCCCCTCGGTCTTCGCACTGGTCCCACAGGGCATGGGGGTGCAGGTCGGGGAAAAGATGGTAGAACGGTTCAGCGCGGCTGGCGTAAGGTCCAAATTCTCGCTCCACAGGATAAGCGAAGAGGGTGCAAAGGTTGTCTGATGTCGTACTCAGGTGCATAGACTGCAACACGGAATTCGATCCTGACGAGGTGATATACAGTTGCAGGGAATGTGGGGGGCTGCTGGAGGTGTGCATGGATCCCCCAAAGGCTACATTTGAAGACTTCTCTACGAGGGCATTCGGCGTATGGAGATACAGGGAGTTCATCCCCATAGAGGAAGGGGCTGAAATAGTCACGCTGGACGAGGGGGGGACCCCCCTTTACAGGTGCGACAGGCTTGCGAAGTGGGCAGGGGTCAGGAGCCTTTTCATAAAGTATGAGGGGAGGAACCCCACAGGGAGCTTCAAGGACAGGGGAATGACCGTTGGCGTTACAAAGGCGAAGAGCCTAGGATCAAAGGCCGTGGCGTGCGCATCGACAGGCAACACTTCAGCTTCGCTAGCAGCGTATGCCGCCAGATCTGGGCTCACCTGCTATGTGATACTCCCTTCCGGCAAGGTGGCGATGGGCAAGCTTGCACAGGCGCTGATGCATGGAGCCAAGGTGATCTCAGTTAGGGGGAACTTCGATCAGGCACTCAAGCTGGTCATGGACATCTCGAAGAGCATGGGAATATACCTCCTCAACAGCATAAACCCATGGAGGCTAGAGGGACAGAAGACCCTCGCATTCGAGCTCGTCGATCAGCTTGGCCACGCCCCTGAGTTCGTCGCGGTCCCAATGGGTAACTGCGGGAACATATCGGCGATATGGAAAGGGTTCGTCGAGCTGGAAGGCGCGGGGCTGATCAGGGAGAAGCCCAGGATGTTCGGAGTCCAGGCAGCAGGTGCAGCCCCGGTTGTGGAGATGCTCAGGAAGAACCTCGAGAGGCTCAGCCCAGTGAAGGCACCAGAAACGGTCGCCACTGCGATCAGAATAGGGAACCCCGTGAACTGGCCGAAGGCTGTGAATGCCATCAGGAGCTCAAGTGGGCTTTATGACTCGGTAACAGACGATGAGATCATTGAAACCCAGAAGATGATAGCTTGCCTCGAGGGCATCGGGGTCGAGCCCGCGAGTGCCGCCTCCGTTGCGGGGGTCAGGAAGGCGGTGCTGTCCGGATCGATACCCAAGGACGCTGAGATCGTGTGTGTCTGCACGGGGCACCTCCTCAAGGATCCTGAGGAGGTAATCAGCGTCTGCGGCAAGCCGATCGAGATACCGCCTGACCTCAAGGCGGTTTCAGAGATGATCAGGCCAGAGCAGGCGCCGCCACTCCCAGCCCAAGGAGTGCATTAGGTAGTTCTGTTCTCGGGCTTCCTTTCCTCTATCATTTCGAAGGGCTTCAGGATCCTGAGTAGGATGTCGGTCCTGGTGATTATCCCGACAGGCCTCTCCTCTGCATCGACAACGACGAGCCTGCCGATGCTGGACCGCTGCATCTTCTCCATTGCCTGGAGCATGTCCTCCTCCATTCCTATGAGGACGGGTTTCCTGGTTGCTGCCTCTCGGACTGTCAGGTGCATTTTTCCCTCGGTCACACACCTCGAGATGTCGGAGCTAGTGATCATCCCCACAAGCTTGCCATTCTCAACTATGGGAGCTGCCCTTATCATCTCTTTGTAGAGCGTCTCAGCGGCTGTGCTGAGGGGGGCACCCGCGGGGACAGAGACTATCCTCTTCGACATCACTTCGCTGACAGTTACGCGGGGGATGCTGATCAGGGTTATTACGTCGAGAAGGATTTCCCCATGGAGGTCGTCCCTGCCTGCGATCTTCCCCTCAATCACCATCCTTCCAGAAGGCGTCGGGCCGATCACGATCTCCTCGCCTATGTTGAACCTTGAGAGGTTTCCGATGACCTTCAGTATAGCCTGGCAGAAGTCGGGACTGAAGACGCTCTTGAAGAGGATATCAGTGACCGTGACTTCAGTCTTCTCTCCTTTCTTTGTGTAGATCGGAACGGACAATGACCTTGGCCCTTTAGGGACATTGAAGCTCTCGTATGCCTTACTCGTGGGGAGATAACCCCCCTTCGGCCCAGGAATGGCCTCGACCAGACCTATCGCCCTGAGGACTGGCATGATGTTCCTTACGGTGCCCTCGTCCCTGCCTGTTCTCGCTGCGATCTCCTTGCTCTTCACAAGGGACCGCTTCTTGTCGTAAAGCTCGAGAAGTGCGACTACGATCTCCTTTTGTGGTGCTGAGAGGGACATCAGTATTCCTCTATGGAATATTATATATAATTATAATTATAATTTTCGTTCAGTATTAAACTGGCGCGTGTGTAGGCTACTTTATTATAAATAATTATAATCATCAAACCTTATAAAATTGGGAATGGTTGGTTATGGAGGTGACGTTTGGTGAGCATTGACTCGATATTCTCGTCGACCGCAAAGAGGTTCCACGCAAAGGTCGCACTGAAATGGAAGGATAAGGATTATACCTTTGGGGAGCTGGACTCGCTCTCCACCAGGTTCGCCAAGGCACTTTCTGCATTGGGCGTCGGGAAGGGGGACAGGGTCTGCATATTCATGCAGAATTCCCCCGAGTTCGCAATTGCCCACTTTGGGATACTGAAGTGCGGAGGTGTCACAGTCCCCCTCAACGTAATGTACAGGAAACATGAGCTCAGGCACATGATTAATGACTCCGGGGCATCCGCTGTTGTGACTTCGGGGTCGAACCTGCAGTTCGTGCAGGAGGTAATGAAGGACCTGAAGACGGTTAATGCGGTCATCGTTACGTCCGAGAGATCCCCGGAAGGCGTCAAGTCTTTTTACAGGATCATGGATGGCTTCGACGATGCCCCGCTCCCCAGCGTGAACGCGGAGGAGGACCTTGCGGTGATCTGCTACACGTCCGGAACGACCGGGCTTTCCAAAGGGGCAATGCTGACCCACAGGAATTTCCTGTCAAACATTAGCACGCTCGCAGAGATCTGGGAGCTCAATGAAAACGACAAGGTGCTGATGGCCCTCCCGATGTTCCACATACACGGGCTAGGGATAGTAGTCCACGGGATGGCGTACTGTGGCTACACTGTTGTCCTCCATGAGAGGTTCGACGCAGCCAAGGTGCTGGAAGAGATCAGGAGGGAGAAGTGCACGGTCTTCATGGGAGTCCCGACAATGTACATCAAGCTCCTTGAGGAAAAAAGCACATTCCACGACGTCTCGTCGGTCAGGCTGTGGACGGTCGGCTCCGCCCCGATGCCAGTTGAGGCTTTCAACAAGTTCAAGGAGAAGTTCGGCGTTGAGATACTCGAGCGATACGGCATGACAGAGACTGCTCCTGTGATAACCTCAAACCCCTACAGGGGTCGCAGGAAGCCCGGGTCGGTCGGACCCCCGATTCCAGGGGTGGAGATCACTATATTGGACGACGACGGGAAGACGCTGCCGCCTGGCGAAGTCGGGGAGATCGCGGTCAGGGGCCCCAATGTTATGAAGGGATACTGGAACCGCCCTGTGGAAACCGAGGAGGCATTCTCAGGAGGGTGGTTCCACACGGGGGATCTAGGCAAATTGGACGTTGATGGTTACCTCACGATCGTGGGCAGGAAGAAGGAGATGATAATCGCCAGCGGCTTCAAGGTCTTCCCGAGGGAGGTAGAGGAGGTCATACACCAGCATCCGAAGGTAAAGGAGGTTGCTGTCGTCGGGATACCCGATCCGGTGAGGGGCGAGAATGTAAAGGCATTTGTGGTGCTCAAGGAGGGGGAAAAGGCAACGGTTGAGGAGATCGAGGAGCACTGCAGGAGAAACCTGGCGGCCTTCAAGGTCCCGAGAATATTCGAATTCGTTGAGGCGATACCGAGGACCGCAAGCGGTAAGGCATTGAACAGGATGCTCGCAAAGGTCAAGGTCAAAGACCTGATGGAGAAGTCTGTGAAAAGCATCGATAGGAGGACGTCGGCATACGAGGCAGGGAAGTACATGAAGGAGGCCAACGTGGGCAGCCTGATCGTGACCGACGGGGAGATGCCTATCGGAATCGTCACCATACGCGACATACTCTACAAGGTAATCTCGATAGGAAGCCTCGGCAAGGATGTGTCGCTCAGCAGCATAATGTCCACCCCGCTGGTTACGGTCGATGCTGAGGAGGACATTGCTAAGGCAGCGGCTATAATGCGGCAGTGGGGAGTCTGGAGGCTGCCTGTCAAAGACGGCAATGGGCAGATCATAGGGGTCCTGAGCGGCACGGACATATTCAGGGCATTTGCAGGAAGAAAGATGGACGTCCCTACGAGCTTTTAGTCCCTAGGTGAGGTCGCCACATGAGCAGAACAGCTCGCCGATCGCCTTGTACAGGTCTTCCATCCCCTCCCTGGTCTTCGAAGAGACCGGGATAAGCCTCCTTTTCTTCTCCAGCTCCCCCACGACAGAAGCTAGGCTAGAGGCCAGCTCGCCAGAGAGGCCCTCCATCTGCGCCGCAGGCAAACCTTCGAAACCAAGCCACGACGGTGCGGATCTGTGCATGTCCGATTTTGTCATGACCTCGAGAGTGGGTATCCCCAGCCTGAGCTCAATTACGAGTGCAAGCAGCTTTATAACGGGAACGTCAAGCCAAGTCGATGCCAAGGAGGGGTCGATTGTGAAGATGCAGACAGATCTCCCGGATATCTTTGAGACCAACGAGGGACCGAAACTCCTGAAGAGGAAGATCTCCATCTGCCCCGGCGTGTCCAATATCCTGAAGTCGGCACCGGACGATCCTATTCTTTTGGATATCTCCTCCATCCTAGCCTCAACTATCTCAGCAGCCCTGATGAGGGCGCCATTCGGACCGAGCTGCTCCCTACGCATCAGCTCTGTTACTGTCACAAATTCCCTGATGTCAAAGTCGACCGGATAGCATATCAACTCCGCACCTGGATCCAAGTTGACCCTTGAAACACTGTACCCTTTGGACTCCATCCAGCCGCCCAGGGATTGCACCAAGGCGCTCTTCCCAGATCCTGCTGGACCGACGATGTAGATGTTAATCAGATCTAACACCTTTCCTCAAACTGAACGCTCGCGCGTATATTATGGAAAGGGATGTAATATATAGTTCATCAGAAAAGAGATCCTGTTGGAGTTGCCAAACATGGTCAAGGTTTCATTCAGGTACAAGCCAGAACTAGTGCAGTGGATCAAGAGCTCAGGCTCAGGGAGCACGTGGAACAGGGAAGAGAAGGTGTGGGAGGTCCCCGAGGAGATCTTGGACGAGCTGGGGGCCAAGGCAAAGGAGCTAGGGGTGGAGATCAAGGTGCAGCAAGACCAGGCTGCGCCAGGGGGGATCGCCCCCCAGCCCGTTGCGCAGGCAAGGCAACAGACTGGGAAGATGGGATACATCGAGTATGAGGCGAGGTTCGACCCGGGGAGGACCGGAACAGGAGTCGGGGTGAAGGCAGAGCCGGGAACGCCTGTCCAACGCAGCAGCCCCGTCAGGGAGGGTGAGATCAGGCTGAGGCGCTCTAAGGACGGCAGGTTCGTGCTGATCAACATTGATCTCATCGCGTTCGCATCGGATGTGGAGGACCTGATAAAAGGCACAAAGACGAGCGTCAAGTTCAGGGTGCTTCCGCCGCCTACGTTCAGGCAAACAGGTTCAGAATAGCCATTTCATTTTATCTATTAAAAAAATACATTAATTCCATATTTTCTACTTTAAAAAAAGGTAAGAATATTTAGGCTTGTTTTTGGCCTGAAGCTCTGCTGACCAGGTAGGAAACGATCACGGAAGAGGCTACGCCCGGGAAGAACGGGTAGATCGGGGTCACAGGAGGCGCAAGGAAGAAGTACCAGAGCTGCGCTGACGCGAAACCGGCAACCATGCCAGTCAAGGCCCCGTATTTGTTCGCCCCTTTGTAGAATAGTGCCATGACAAGAGGCCCCATGAATGAGCTCGCGAGAACCTGCCAGGTGTACGCGGTCAGCTGGTAAATCAGACCAGGCGGATAGATCGCGATGACGCAGCACCCGAGGCTGAGGACCAGCGAAATTATCTTTGTCATCCTTAGCTGCGTCTTGTCAGACATCGTCTTTGAGGCAGGTCTTACGAGGTCCCTTGTCAGCGTCCCAGCAGTCATGTGGATCAGCGCGTCGATCGTGGAGGTCGCCGCGCACATTATACCCGCGAGGAAAAGCACAGACAGCCAAGAAGGGAATGCAGTCTTGACAAAAAGGGGCACTATAAGATCGTCCTTCAAGATCATCACATCGATTCCGAACGAGGCGAGGATGGGCCTGGAGAGGGCGCCGTAGGAGTATGCAGCGAGCGGGAAGAGCAGCGATCCGAATGTCGCTATCAGGAGTGCGCGCTTTGTGTTCATCTTGCTGGAGATCGTAGCGTACCTGAGCACCATCTGCGGCTGTGCGAGCATACCGAAACCCATGACGGCAGTGAGGCCAATGATCACGCTCCACGTGGTTGTGCCGAAGGCAGGGAAAGTGACGCTATTGATGTCAATCGCCGCCATAGCCTCATGCGCCTGCACAAACCCTCCGAGCAGCGTGTAGGAGAAGATCC
>JARYLH010000075.1 GCA_029907755.1 Candidatus Methanosuratincola sp. | reverse complement strand
AAAAGAGGATTGCAGAGGACATCGTTTACTCTGAGGTCAATATCGAAAAAAGGAAAGTTATTGTGCTTAAGGCAGAAGGTCCCGGAGGTGTGGTTGGTAAGCCAGGCGAGGCAGTAAAGGAACTTGTTGATGGACTAGAAGGGAAGGTCAGCCGGATAATAATGATCGATGCAGCCTCGAAATTGGAAGGTGAAAACACCGGGGAAGTAGTCGAGGGAGTTGGTGCCGCAATAGGCGATCCTGGACCTGAGAAGTACAAGATAGAAGAGGTGGCGGTGAAATATAAGATCCCGATCGACGCGATCGTGTGTAAGATGGGTCTCGAAGAGGCATTGACAACTATAAAGAAGGAGATTGTCGAAGCTTCTGATGTAATCGTCGAGAGAGTAAAGAAAATAATCTCTGAAAGGACTAAAGAAGGAGATACCGTGATTGTCGCAGGGATCGGCAACACGATGGGAGTAGGGCAGTGAGGGTGGTTATCGTGCCAAAATCTCAAAAAAGAAATACGATCATCTCGATAGTCCTTACACTGATCGCATTTGTGCTATTCGTTTCGGTAGCTCTCTTTGAAGAGCTGGCTGAACTGAGCATGATAATTATGATCGCCGGTCTCGTGCTACTCGCCGCGTCCTGGGCCGTGTACTTCATGTCAGGCAAAACACCTCCAAAAGAAGAAGCAGAGAACGTGATAACAGTAATCGCGTGTAGAAGCTGCGGGCAGGTCGAGGAAAGGAGTTTTGCCCAGGGTGATTACATCTTTAAGGATATGGGGCAATGCAAAAAATGCTCTGGGCCTTCCTTCATAAAATCGATCTACTCCGTTTCCCCCAAGAAGGAATAAGGCTTGAAGCTCCCCCTTGTCGCTGTCGGAGGAACATTCGATCACTTTCACAAGGGGCACGAGTATCTTTTGTTGAAGGCATTTGATTTAGGCGAAGTCGTCATCGTCGGTGTAACTTCTGATGAATTTGCAAAAAAGGCTGGTAAAAAGGAAATCCAGGACTTCAACCAAAGGATGGGGCAAGTGAAGGCTTTTCTTATTCTGCAGAACCTGATCGAAAGAGCACGGCTGATTGAGCTTAATGATGCCTTCGGTCCCCTCTTGGAGGATCCCGACATATGCGGGGTAGTCGTTACACAGGAAACACTTGCGAATGCTGAGAGGGCGAATCTGATAAGGGTCAAGAAGAACATGGCGCCCTTGAAGATATTCGTTCAAGAATTCTTACTTGCTGAAGACGGCAAACCGATCTCGTCTTCCAGGATAAGGAATAAAGAGATAGATGAAAGAGGTTATTTGTTAAGAACGGATTGAGCCGCCAAGGGGTTGTTGGGATGTCTCTTAGTCAATCGGAAGTCGAATTCCTCAATACCCTGGATCTGCTCGGGGGGAAGGCAGTCTCCTCAACCATAGCTGCTAAGATGGGGGTGCCTGAAAGCTCCATCTTTCCACTTTCAAGCCTTTTAGCGCAAAAAGGTTACGTCAAGATCACCGAATTGATAAAGGAAAAATTCTCTCTGACCGATGAAGGGTGCTACTGCGCGTCTAAAGGGATGCCTGAAACAAGACTTATGGATTTGCTGAAGAAAAAGGGAGGACAAGTTCCGCTGAAGGAGTTATCTGCAGTCCTAAAACAAAATGAGATATCCCCAGTACTTGGGTGGGGCAAGAAAACTGGAGCCTTCTCGATTGAAAAGAGGCCTGATGGTCCTTATGTTGTTCTGAAAAAGGATGTGCCCCACTATTCTGATTCCCTGCTCGCCAAAATTGAAAACGGTTCAAATTCTTTTGACGAGAAAGAATATCCTGCTCTGCGGGACCTAATTTCCAGAGGCCTTGTCGTTAAGAAGGACCAAAAAGAAATCGTTGTTGAATTGGTTGCAAACCCAAACCGCGATCGGAAGGTAACCGTAAGTGTCTTGACCTCTGAAGATATAAAGAGCGGGAAATGGCGCGAGATCAGCTTGCGTCCTTATGACGTATCCGCTGCGCCCCCAGCACTCAAGATTGGCAAAAAGCACTCTTATCTTGAGTTCCTAGAGGAAGTGAAGGAAATCCTTTTCAACATGGGTTTTGAAGAGACTGAAGGCCAATTCGTTGAAACGGAATTTTGGAATTTCGACGTCCTTTTTCAGGCACAAGACCATCCTGCTCGGGCAGTTCATGACAGCTTCCAGGTTAAGAACATCTCCTTGAAAATCGATGCCCCCTCAGAGCTCATTGAATCCGTTAAACTCGCACATGAGTCGGGGGGAAATACGGGCTCAAAGGGATGGAACTATAGATGGGATATTGAAACGGCAAAGCGCCCTCTGCTAAGGACTCAGATGACTGTCAACTCTGTACGCTACCTGCACTCTCATAAGCACCCCCCCGTCAAGGCATTCAGCCTCTCAAAGGTCTTCAGACCAGATGTAATTGATTCGCGCCATATGGTCGAATTTTGCCAGCTAGACGGAATAATAGGCGATCAAGGGATAACTGTAAGGCATCTGCTTGGGATTTTGCAGGAATTTTCTAGGCAGCTAGGATTTAAACGCATAAAGTTCAGACCCAGTTATTATCCGTTCACGGAACCAAGCATAGATGCCTATGTCGAACACCCCAAGTTAGGTTGGATTGAGTGCCTTGGGGCGGGGATGTTCCGACCAGAGGTCTTAGGTCCGCTCGGGATAAACTTTCCAGTGATCGCTTGGGGGATTGGAATAGACCGGTTAGCCATGATCCGGTTAGGCATTAATGATATCCGGGAACTCCATACTGACGACTTGGGTAAGCTTAGGGGTTGGGGATGGTGGTAGGGGTTGCCAGTAATATCCTTGAATAGGGCAGATCTCTTGTCGCTTGTGGGGAAAGAGCTCACGTTCTCGGAGCTTGAAGATCTTTTAACATCAATGAAATGTGAGTTGGAGTCTTCCAATGACGTAGAAATAATCGTAGAGGTGACCTCTGATCGACCTGACCTCTTCAGTGCAGAAGGCATGTCAAGAGCTATCAGAAATTACCTTGGAATCGGCTCATTTTATAGTTTCAAAAAACATCCCGGATCCCCAATTGAACTAATTGTGTCAGAATCTGTGGACACTGTGCGCCCCCTGATTGTAGCTTCAGCAGTAAGGGGGGTATCGCTGACTGAAGAAGCATTGCGGCAGCTTATGCAGCTGCAAGAGAAACTACACAACACCTACGGCTCGAACAGGAGGAAGGCTTCGATAGGCGTTTACGATTTAGATAAGATCTCCCCCCCTTTATTTTACGAGGCGAGATTGCCCGAAAAAATACGTTTCATGCCATTGGAGCACCACTCGGAATTAAGCGGAAGAGAGGTGCTTGAGCTCACTCCAAAAGGCAAAGAGTATGGCGATATAATCTCGAAAAGCCCGCTCTACCCGCTTCTGGTCGATTCTAATGGAAAAGTCCTTTCGATGCCCCCCATTATAAACAGCGAGGATGCCCGTGTATCTGTAGCAACTAAAAACCTTTTAATTGATGTAACAGGACTTGACATGAGATCGGTTGGCATCTGCCTTAACATAATGACAACATCGGCTCTTGAGAGGGGGGGCTCATTACAATGCGTGGAGGTAAAATGCAAAGACAAGGTTTTGAGAACGCCAATTTTTGCCGACTCCTTCCAGGATCTTGATCTTAAAAGGGCTAAAGAGATTTCAGGCTTAGATCTTACGATTTCGGAGATCGATTCACTCCTTAAGCGGATGGGATACGAAACTGAAGCGCTGGAAAATGGGGCAATCCGTGCGAAAATACCGCCCTACCGGGTGGATATACTCCATGAGGTCGATTTAATAGAGGACGTTATGATGGCATACGGTCTTAACCGCGTCCAGCCCCTTTTCCCGAGGGTTCATACGATTGGTAAACCGTTGGAGGGCAACAGGCTAAGGGCAAGAATCAGGGATCTTATGATCGGCATGGGCTTCATAGAAGTAGCAACATATGTCCTTAGTAGCCGTGATTTGATGGTAAATAGACCAATGCTCAACGAGCGCCCCCTAGTAGAGGTGGTAAATCCCGTGTCATCGGAATATGCTGTGCTCCGTGACATGTTGCTGCCAAAGCTATTGGGCTTTATGTCGGCAAATGCTCACGTTGAGTACCCGCAAAAAATCTTTGAATACGGGTCAGTCGTCATCGTTGAGAATGGATCCCCAAAAATGGCGAATCACCTTGGTGCAGTCACGAGCGATGCCCGTGTAAGCTTTGAAGAGATCCAGGCAGCCGCTTTCTCATTGTTCAAAAACCTATCTAAGGATGTCGAACTCAAGAGGAAATCCTCCAGCCTGTTCATTGAGGGCAGAGTAGCAAGCATAAATGTTGATGGCATGGAGATTGGCATCCTTGGAGAAATTCATCCCCAAATTCTAGTTAATTTTGGTCTCTACAACCCCGCCGTAGCAATGGAAGTAAACGTTTCCAAATTGATGAATTTAGAAAGTTTATTTCGGGGCTGAGCAGATAATATAGTGCGATGAAGTGGGAGCTGAGCGCAGCAGGACGCAATCGCGGGTTAAAGGAGTCAATCGAGAAGAGCGCAAGCTCAGCGATGAGTGCGACCTAACCCACACCCGCAACAGTCCTGCTGTGATTTTCAAGAATCAACTTAAATAGGTAAAACGGAAATTAATGGTCATTGGCAGCCGCCGGACACTGCCCGGTGTAGAGAGCCCATCCGAGTGGGAAGGAAATTCCCTCAATGGGGTTGGGTGTTAGCATCGGGCTACACGGCGGCTGCCCTCTAGGCGGGTAAAGGATATGGGTGTGGAGTCAAGGGTAGATTTGATAGCAAGGAACTCACTTGAAATAATTACAAGGGAGGACGCATTAAACGCTTTACAAACCTCCTCGTCTCCAAAGGGTTACATCGGGGTTGAACCGTCGGGACTATTCCATTTAGGGTGGTTGATCTGGGTAAACAAGTTCAGGGACATGATGGAAGCCGGAATCAGTATGACTCTCTTGGAGGCGACTTGGCATGCTTGGATCAACGACAAATTAGGCGGGGATCTCAAAAAAATCCATGCCTGCGCAAAATATATTGAACATTCCTTAACGGCGCTCGGGATAGACCTCTCCAAGGTAAATGTTGTCAAAGCGGATGAGCTTGTGGAGGACAAAGCGTACTGGGAGGGCATCTTGAGAACCGCAAAGCAGCTTTCCCTTTCCAGGATTAAAAGGGCCGTTACAATTATGGGGAGAAAGGAGGACGAAGCTTCGATCGACTTCTCCAAGCTAATTTATCCGTGCATGCAAGTAGAGGACATCTTTTACTTGGATCTGGATTTCTGCTTGGGTGGGATGGATCAGCGGCGTGCGCACGTCCTTGCAAGAGAAGTCGCTGAGGCCTATTCCATCAAAAAGCCGGTCGCTGTGCATACCCCCCTCCTCTCTGCGCTCCAAGGCGGAGGTAGGATGGATGTTTCCGGGGAAGAAGAGGGCATGATCGATATGAAGATGAGCAAATCGAAGCCCGACACATGCATATTCATTCACGACTCGCCGGATCAGATACGATCCAAGATAGCCTCAGCCTACTGCCCACCAAAGACCGTGGAGATGAACCCCGTCTTGGACATCGCTAAATACATACTTATGTGGAACAAGCCCCTCGAGCTGTCGCGCCCGGCCAAATACGGGGGCAACATAACGTTTGAAAGACCGGATGCGCTTATAGAGGCCTACAGGGCAGGCATTGTCCACCCTCTTGACCTCAAAAATGGCGTATCCGGGGGGCTAATATCTCTCTTGGATCCTGTCAGGCGTTACTTCAGCTCCAATGCTGAAGCATCCGCGCTGTTGCGACTCCTCAGTCCTTGATAGCAAGGTTTTTAAGTGAATTGTTTTTTTATGAACTTGAACAATGTTATAGGGTGGATAAGGAGTCTTGTTTCACATGAAGTTCACTTATTTACAGAACAATAATTCCGCCGCCTTTGGCCTGGATACGGCCTGATTTTTTGGGGGCATGGCATATGGGCGGCACGCCGACAACTGCAAAGTATACTATTTATGCAAATATAGAAATTGACGGAGTAGTCGACAAGCCAGACGTAATTGGGGCGATCTTCGGCCAGACCGAGGGTCTCCTGGGGGAGGATTTGGACCTCAGGGAACTCCAGAAAAGCGGGCGCATTGGCAGGATACAGGTTGACATGGAATCTAAATCCGGAAAGTCATTCGGCGAGGCAATCATCCCCTCAAGTCTGGATCGTGTCGAAACTGCCATTATTGCAGCGGCGATCGAGACTATAGACAAAGTAGGTCCTTGCGCGGCAAGGGTAGAGATCAAAAAAATTGAGGATGTCCGAGAAGAAAAGAGGCGCAAGATAATCGATAGAGCACGCGACATATTGATCCATTGGGAAACGGAAGGCGCCTTCGAAATTAAGGAGCTGTCTGAGGAAATAATGAAGTCTGTCAGGGTTCACGCCATAGGCAAATACGGTCCTGACAACTTGCCATGCGGCCCTGACGTAGACAAGTCCGACACAGTAATAGTTACTGAGGGACGCGCAGACGTAGTAAACATGCTTCGCCACGGATACAAGAATGTAATAGGAATGGATGGCGCCTCGGTGCCGGACACAATTAAAGAACTCAGCAAGAAGAAAACAATTATCGCATTCGTAGACGGCGATCGGGGAGGGGAGCTAATCCTCCGCGAACTCTTCCAGGTTGCCGACATCGATTACGTTGCTAGAGCACCTCCAGGAAAAGAAGTCGAGGACTTGACTGGGAAGGAACTTGCGAAGTACTTGAGGGCTAAGATACCTGCAGAACAGTACCTGCTCATGGTGGGCGAAAAGAAAAGAGAACACGCCCCTGAAGCAGAAGCTAAGGCAAAACAAGAGGCTGAAAGCGCCGAATCGGATGATAAAAAGGCAGGAGAATAAAATAACCTCCAAAACAGAACTCGTTTTT
>JARYLH010000074.1 GCA_029907755.1 Candidatus Methanosuratincola sp. | reverse complement strand
AGCCGATTCCTGGCACCGCGGAGGAGAGCGACCCTGATCGACAGGTACGGCAGGCGAGTCCTCGGCATAAGGATGTCCCTGACGCAGCGGTGCAACCTGAACTGCGTCTACTGCCACCATGAAGGGGAGAGATCGCCCTCTGGCGAGATGCACACCGACGAGATCTTAAGGATACTCCGTGTGGCCAGGGATCTGGGGATGCTGAGGGTCAAGTTCACCGGTGGGGAGCCACTGCTCAGGAAGGACCTAGGGGGCATCATCGCCTACGCCTATGCGCTCGGGCTCGAGGACGTGGGCGTGACCACAAACGGGCAGCTCCTGCGAGAACGGGCCTTGGAGCTCTACGAGGCAGGACTGCGCAGGCTGAACCTCTCATTGCCTAGCGTCGATCCAAACGTCTACCGGTCGATAACGGGCGGGGAGCTCAGCAATGTGATCGATGGCCTCGAGGCTGCCCGCAGGCTCGGAATCAATATGAAGATAAATACGGTTGTGATGAGGGGCATAAACGATTCGAGCATGGGTGCCATCGTCGATTTTGCGCGCAGGCACTCTACCCAGCTCCAGCTGATAGAGCTTGAGGACCTCCACTTAGACAAGGGCTTCTTCGATAAATACCATGTCGCCCTCGCCCAAACCGAACAGGTGCTTTCGAGCGCCTCTGACGCTGTGATCGAGAGGGGCGAGATGAACCGTAGGCGCGTATATCTGGTCAAGGGGCTGCCGATCGAGATCGTTCGACCCGTAAGCAACCCAAGCTTCTGCGCAGGGTGCACCAGGATCAGGATAACCAGTGATGGGAAGATAAAGCCATGCCTGATGAGAGACGATCTCCTTTTCGACCTCCTCGGGGGGATAAGGTCAGGGTGGACAGACGACCAGCTCAAGGACCTCTTCATGTCTGCCGTATCAGCCAGGGAGCCATTTTACAGGTGACCTGCACTGCTCCGCCGGACGCCGCCCTCTGAGATGATCTCGATATAGGGCAGGTACTCGAATGCAGCCTTCTTGCGGGAAACATGGTTCGCCTTAGCAATCAAGTCCAGCGCCTCCCGCTTGGCGCCCCTCTCCTCCTTTGTCTGGCTCATTATGCTGATCCTCTTGGGGAAGCTGTACCTGGCGAACTTGTACTCCCCCCTCTTCGCTAACGCTGCCCCGCCCGCGGCGAGTTCCAGCGCATATCCGATCAGGTCCCAGGCTTGCCACCTCTTGACGCGGCCTAGGAACACGTCGCCCCTGGAGAGCCAGTCATATGCCTCTGCCCTCTCCGTGGGAGACTGGTACTGGTTCGGTATGTTCTCGTTTATCCACTGGAGGGACATCTCTGGATCCATTGCGGTCCCCTCGAGCGCGAGCTTTGCCTCGAGGGCACTCTTGGACGAGAATAGGTCTTTCATAACATCGAACGATCCCCGCTCCTGCACTCTGAACTGGAGCCCCCTCACCTCCAGCTCATTGAGCGCCTGCCTGCCCGTCGCAAGCATCTGGAAGTCATTTATCGCTGCCCTCAGGTCCCCGTTGGAGAACTCTGCTATGCGCTCGAGTGCCCCGTCGGTTACCGACACCCCCGCCTTCTTGGCGACCTTCCTCAGGAAGACGACGATGCTCTGGCTCCTTATCCTCCTGAACTGGATCATCTCGCAGATCTCGCGGAGGCCACTGAACCTAGGGTCCCAAGGGTCATTCGCGCCTACGACGACCGGGTACTTAGCCGCCCTTATCGTCGCGATTATCGAGGAGAGCCCTCCCCTGTCCTCCCTCCCCGAGATCCCGTCTATCTCGTCCATGAAGATCAGCTTGCCCCTCTTGCCGAATAGGGATGCTTGGGATGCTGCCCCCCCTGCCACCTTTTCAACGAGCTCCTCCGTCCGGAAGTCGCTTGCATTCATCTGGATAAGTTCGAGATCAAGCTCTTTGGCAACGAGCTCGACAGAGAGCGTCTTGCCCGTGCCTGGCGGTCCGTAAACCATAGCGCCCTTCTTGACCCCCTCGCCTCCTTCCAGCCTTCTCTTGACCCAGTTTAGCAGATGCTCAGCCGAGGCGTAATTCCCCACGATCTCCATCAGGCTGGCTGGCTTGAACCGCTCCGTCCACGGCAGCCCCCCCACTGTCAATCCGCTACACCCGCCAGACCTTTCTATTGCCCTTCTCGCCCTAGGTCTGCCACCTTTGCGAGCATCGAGTTTATCTGGATCTCGTCGCTGCCGCCCTGCAGCAGCCTGAACTCGGCCTCCCCGACCGCCTCGATTATCCTCAGCTTCGCCTTCTCATCAATGTTGAGCCCGAGGACCTCCCTGTGAATCTGCTTGACAACGTCGAGCCCAGAGAGGCCGTACTCCACCATCAGTCCTATCACCCTCTCGCGCGCAGACTTGAAATCCCCCCCTAAGGCGTCGGCCAAGACCTCCTTGATCTCCTTGGGGCTGACCCTCCCGGCGATCCTGTAGATCACGCCCTCGTCCACGACCTCCGAGGTGGCCGCGGCAGCCTGGAGCGTGTTTATCACCTTCCTGAGATCTCCGTTTCCGACGTAGATGAGCGCATCGATCCCCTTCTGGGTGATCTCCACGTTCTCGAGCTTGCAGATGTAGGTTATCCTTGCCCTCACGTCCTCAGGCTTGAGCGGCACGAACCTGAAGAAGGCGCACCTAGACTGTATCGGTTCTATTATCCTGCTGAAGTAGTTGCAGCAGAGTATGAACCTGCAGGTTGCGGTATACATCTCCATAGTCCTCCTCAGCGCCTGCTGCGCGTCAGCCGTGAGGTTGTCAGCCTCGTCGAGGACGAGTATCTTGAAGGGGGCCTCTGCCATGCCCACAGTCCTGGCAAAGTCCTTGACGGTCGTCCTGATCACATCGATCCCCCTCTCGTCGCTTGCGTTGAGCTCAAGGTAATTCTTCTTGTAGTCCTTTCCGTACAGGTCGCTGGCCAGACACATCGCTGCGGTCGTCTTCCCTGTCCCCGGCGTCCCTGCAAAGAGGCAGTGTGGCATCGACTTCTCCTTGACAAACCTCTTCAGCCTCTCAACGATCTCGGTCTGGTTCACTATGCTGTCTAGGGTCCTGGGCCTGTACTTCTCTGTCCACATAACCTCGTGTGCTGACAATCGAGTCCCCTCCTGATTCGATCTTAAGGAAATGGTATTTAACCTACTCGGAGCCCCGTCTTGGGACTGTTTCATGCCTGAACCCGGAAAAAGTCCTCGATCCCTCCAAGACGTCGGTCCTTCCAACAGAGCTACACACGGCACTCTCCTGTGCTTGGATCTTTTCGTAAAAGTTTTCGGGAGGTTTGTTCTGCCCTCGGCAGGCCCAATCCGGAGCGGGCGATCCGGATTCTACCACAAGGCTAATATCCCATCGGCGACCGTCTCTCATCCGGCGAAGCCGCTATGCGCCTGGCAAGGGACATCCCTGTTACTGCCTTCTACACCTCACTCGTAACCGTTGCAACAGTCGCCTTCACAATATATGTGCCTGCGACGAGGGGGTACTTCAACGTCGGGGAGTCTGCGGTGTTCCTTGCTGCCCTCCTTGGGGGGACAAGGATAGGCGCGTTTGCTGGGGGGGTCGGATCCATGCTAGCCGACCTGATACTCGGTTACTACCTTTTTGCCCCTGCAACGCTCGTGATCAAGGGGATAGAGGGCTTTCTCCTGGGGGTCTTGGCATCGCGGCGCCCCGAACTCCGGGGAAGTGGGTGGCGGCTGATCTCAGTCGTGGCCAGCGTCCTAGTCTTCTCGTTGGTCTTTGCCGTTGGCACCTTGTTCTACTCCGGGTCATCTGAGGTATCCATCGGACTGCCGTGGATTGGAACCTATGGCTTTGTGGTTGAGCTTTCCTACGCTTTTTGGGCGCTCATGGGGGGAGCTATCGCCATTGCAGTCGCATACGCCTCATTCTCCGCCCGCCAAGAGGCTGGATACATCACAATATCCGCGCTCGTCTCGGGATCGGTGATGGTAGCAGGCTACTTCCTCTACGAGCAGCTGTTCCTAGGATACGCTGCGATAGCCGAGGTGCCCTTCAACATCGGCCAGGTTCTAGTTGGGATCATCATCGCGATACCCGCTTACGCATCGCTAAAGGTGATCTCGCGCCGATCGAGGCAGTGATGGCGTGCCCACGCGCCTTCTCCTAAGGTCTAGTGCGGGTCTACTAAGGCAGGAGGGGCAATACGGATGAATCCGAAAGGTTAAAACTTTAAAATGCGTAGTCTCGTCTGAATAGCTTATGCCTACAGATCCCTCCGAAAGCATCAGGCACTCTCAGTTCTTCTACGAGGAGGAGCTGGTAGGCGTCACGTTCATCAAAGCCTTCCCTGCGATGTCCGTGGGCGGTATGGATCTTGGCGCCTACGAGGAGGGCAGGGAAGAGCGACTGCCGATCTGGGTCGCCAGGATACTCGAGGCGGAGGGATTCGTCAAGCTTTCAGGAGAGGAATCCCAGGGGCTGAAGTCAACAGAGCTCTACAAGCTCTGCTGGAAGGAGGAGCGCAACGAGGGGCTCTCGAAGCTCCCTAGCCACTTCTACCCCCGCCTCAGGCGCCTGCTTGCTTCGCTGAATGAGGCGATAAAGAGCAACCCGACCCACACGCTCCTGAGCGAGCACAGGCAGTCTTTCATGAAGGCGCAGGACCTGGTGAACTGCAGGCTGCAGAAGATCCTCCACCTGGCAAGGGAGAGGAACCCGCTCAGACCATCCCTCGACATGCTGGAGCCGGAGGAGGTCGCCCTGTTCAATTCAATCAGGGAAGAGATAGATGAGTGGCGCAAGAAGATAATCTTTCCGGAGTAATGGATATGGCCGAGACTGTTGAGATCCTCGATTACCGGGAACGCTTCGTCAGCTTCCTCAAGGAGTTCCAGGACAGCAAGGGCACGTTCAAGTACAGGGACGCGATGTCCAGCATGGCATCGCAGGGGAAGACCTCCCTCGTGGTGGACTTTGAGGACGTCATCTCATTCGACCCGGACGTGGCGAAGGAGATCAAGGAGAAGCCGCTCGAACTCTTTCCAAAGATAAATGCAGCGATCTACGATGCGATGCGCGCGGAGAATATGCAGTATGCCGCGAAGATCAAGGCCTTCAAGGCCAGGTTCAGGAAGCTCGACGAGGTCGTCCCCCTCAGGTCACTCAAGTCTGCGCACATGGGAAAGCTGATCATGGTGGAGGGTATAATCACGAGGGCATCCGCGGTGAAGCAGCTGCTTAAGACCGCGGTCTACCAGTGCCCGCGCTGCGGGGAGAAGATAGTCCTGGAGCAGACAGGCAACATACTGATACCCCCCTCCCAGTGCACGAACCAGGACTGCGCCAGGAAAGGGTACTTCAGGCTCCTCCCAGAGGAGTCAG
The DNA here is from genome assembly GCA_029907755.1 of Candidatus Methanosuratincola sp. Lineage (GTDB taxonomy): Archaea > Thermoproteota > Methanomethylicia > Methanomethylicales > Methanomethylicaceae > Methanosuratincola. The sequence continues at coordinate 1,661 of JARYLH010000074.1, read as the reverse complement.
TGTTCGTCGACTGGCAACTCATATCGGTCCAGGAGAGGCCAGAGGAGCTGCCCCCCGGACAGCTCCCGCGCTCCGTCGAGGGCATCCTCCAGGGCGACATAGTCGACACCTCCCGTCCGGGTGACAGGGTCTCGCTCGTCGGCATACTTCAGGCGAAGCAGGAGTTCACCTCGAGGGGCTTCAGGCTCGCTACCTTCTCGTCTGGGATCGAGGCGAACTACTTGGAGATCGCAGAGAGGGGGACCGAAGAGGTCGCGATCACTCCAGAGGACGAGAAAGCGATAAAGAAGCTCGCCTCGGACCCCAACCTCTACGACAAGCTGATCGGATCGATCGCCCCGTCGATCTACGCCTACGACGAGATCAAGGAGGCAGTTGCATACCAGCTCGCCGGCGGCGTCACCAAGACTATGCCAGACGGGATCAAGATAAGGGGGGACATCAACATACTGCTGGTCGGCGACCCCGGCACCGCAAAGTCCCAGCTCCTCCAGTATGTCTCGAGGATCGCCCCGCGCGGCGTATACACCTCGGGGAAGGGATCCACTGCCGCAGGCCTCACGGCCACGGTTATCCGGGACAAGAACACCGGGGAGTTCTTCCTCGAGGCGGGGGCTCTCGTTATCGCCGACAAGGGGATAGCCTGCATCGACGAGATCGACAAGATGCGCCCGGAAGACAGGTCCGCGATACACGAGGCAATGGAACAGCAGACCATCAGCATAGCCAAAGCAGGCATAGTCGTCCAGCTCAATGCCAGGAGCAGCATACTCGCTGCAGCCAACCCGAGCTTCGGCAGGTACGTCACGCAGAAGACGATCTCGGAGAACATAAACGACCTGCCCGTCACAATCCTATCGAGGTTCGACCTCATATTCACGCTTCTCGACCGCCCCGACGAGCTCAAGGACAGGAAGATGACTGAGCATATACTCAAACTCCACCGCGGGATCCGCGTGACCAAGGAGTCCCCGATAGACCCGGAGCTCCTTAAGAAGTACATCTACTATGTGAGGAAGCACGGATCACCGAAGATAGGCGAGGATGCCAGCAAGGCGATCGAGGACTTCTTCCTCGAGATGAGGGCGATGGGACAAGGCGCAGACTCCCCGGTCCCAATCACTATGAGGCAGCTCGAGGCAGTCATAAGGCTCTCAGAGGCCAGGGCCAAGCTGGCCCTGAAGAAGGAGGTCTCGAAGGAGGACGTGCAGGCAGTGATCAGGCTACTCAAGACCTTCCTGAAGCAAGTCGGGATAGACTCCTCCACGGGGAAGATAGACATCGACACGATAATGGTCGGGCACCCGAAGTCACAGGGTGACAAGATGGCGCAGCTCTTCGACATATTCAGGGACATGGAGAAGGAGAACGAGGGCAAGCCGATCAGGAAGGAGGCGCTAATTGAGCGGGCCGGCTTGGAAGGGTTAGACAGGAGGTTCGTCGAGAAGGCGGTCATCGAATGGATCAACCAGGGGGTCATATACGAGCCTAAGCACGGCGAACTGAAGAAGGCTTGAAGGGTGAGTCTGTATTAAGGTAGAGGAACTCGAAATAGACGAGAGAGCAAAGCGTATCTACGCAGAGTGCGGGATAACCGACCTCTACCCGCCCCAGGAGTCAGCGCTGAAGTCCGGCCTCCTGGAGGGGAAAAACCTGGTCCT
>JARYLH010000073.1 GCA_029907755.1 Candidatus Methanosuratincola sp. | reverse complement strand
CATCACCACCTCCTCCAGAGCCGCGTTTCCGCATCGCTCCCCCAGCCCGTTTACCGTGACTGATATGGCATCTATCCCAGCCTCGTATGCCGCCAGGGAGTTGGCAACTGCGAGCCCAAAGTCGTCGTGGCAGTGCACGGACAGCTCGGTGCTGAAGTTCTTCCTTACTCTCTCCACCAAGTACTTTATCCCCTCTGGTCTGATGCAACCCGTCGTGTCGGCTATCCCCAAACGGTCTGCCTTCCTCTCCTCAGCAGCTTTGAAGAGGGCAAAGAGGTTCTCCAGGGAAGTCCTAGTCGCATCCTCCGCGGACAGCTGGACGTAGAGCCCGTGTGCCTTCGCGTATTCGATTGCCTCCGACGCCATCTTCACTGAAGACTGCAGATCAGTATGGAGCTTGTACTTAAGGTGTAAGTCGGAGACCGAGAGGAACACTATGACGCCGTCCACGTCAGCCCGCAGCGCCGCGTCTATGTCCTTCTGTTTTGATCTGCAGAGGCAAATTACCTGCGCCCCTAGCCTTGAGTTCGCAACCGCCTTCACCGCATCCTCGTCGTACTGCGAGATCACTGGGAAGCCGGCCTCTATCGAGTGAACCCCGAGCTCGTCGAGCTTCCTCGCTATCTCGACTTTCTGCTCCTTTGAGAACTTGACCCCCGGCGTCTGCTCGCCGTCCCTTAGGGTCGTGTCGTATATCTTTACGCGCCGGACATCTGGCTGGATAAAGTTGTATGGGCTCGTGAAGTACCTCAATGCCAACGCCTCAATTTTTCTCTGCTTATAGACTGCCCAATCAGATTAATACTTTATGAATCGTTAGTAATTAAAATGAACCTTTTGTGTGTATCCTGCACGTGAGCGTTATTAACTGGAGGCTGCGAAGTTATCGCGGTGGTTAGAGTGCAGATCCTTGTCACAGGGGGCGCCGGGTTCATAGGCACGCACCTTGTCGAGAGGCTGATAGAAAACGGCGCCAGTGTGAGGATCCTGGACGACTTGTCAGCAGGGGATCTTTCAGGGATTTCGAGGCTGCTCAGGACAGGGGCAGCGACATTTGTGAAGGGGGACGTAAGGGACGGCGGTAAGGTAATGGAGGCTACCAGAGGCTGCGAAATGGTGTACCACCTGGCTGCCCAGTCGTCAGTCCCAAAATCCACGGAGAACCCTGCGCTGGACCTTGAAGTCAACATCATCGGCACCCACAACGTCCTCAGAGCCGCCAAGGAATGCGGCGCCAAGGTCGTTTTCGCCTCATCGTCGGTCGTCTATGGTGTTCCTAGGAGGATCCCCACGCCCGAGAGCGAACCGCTCGTGCCCCACTCCTTCTACGGAGCGTCAAAGGCAGCCGCGGAGGACTACTGCAGGCTGTACAGCGAGCTCTTTGGCGTCCCCACCGTCATACTCAGGCTCTTCAACATCTACGGCCCCGGAACGAACAAAGGCCTAATGTTCGACCTGTACAGGAAGCTCCTCAGGGATCCGCGGAGGCTGGAGATACTCGGCACGGGGGAACAGAAGAAGGATTATCTCTACATAGATGACGCGATAGACGCCTTCATAGTGGCTCCCGAGCGATCTAAGTGTTCGGGAGATGCGTACAATATCGGGCTGGGGGAGTCGTACACCGTGTTTCAGATAGCCGGGATGATGTTTGGCGCGCTGGGGCTGGAGAACGTGGAGGTAAAGCCAAGGGGGGGAACTTCCTGGCCTGGGGACGTGGAGCTTACAGAGCCCGATGTTAGCAAGGCTGAGATCGAGCTAGGCTGGATGGCGAAGGTCGGCATAATGGAGGGCATCAGGAAGACCCTCGAGTACTTCGGAAAGACGCTTGGGCAGCTCCCCACAAACTGATTTTCAGAAGGAAGTCGTATTTTATTTTTCAAATGTCGATTTTTTACCAAGTAAAAATTCAAGTGTAGGACGCGTACTTGAGGTCTCTGAATGCCTCCTTGGCTTCATTGTAAGACTCTAGCGAGCCAATGTCATACCAGTATCCAGTGAACTTCAAGCCGTAGACCTTCTCGGTCTCGGAGAGCCAGCAGATGAATCGCCCAATCGGGTCAGGCGGGTTCCCGCTTTTCAGATAGTCGCTAACCCTCGAGATGCACCGCCAGGGGAGAAGGTAGATCCCGGTCGAGACCAGGCAGCAGGGAGGGTTTTCAGGCTTCTCCTCGAATCTCCTTACCAGAAGGCTTTCGTCGACTATCACGCAGGCGTACTTTCTGGCATCCTCCCTTCGTGCGATCTCGTAGAGGGCTATCACTGGCGAGTCGACCCTGTTGTAGAATCCCACCATGCTCCGGAGATCGAGGGAAAAGAGATTGTCCCCGGCTGTTATGAGGTAGTCGTCCGCACCAGAATCCCTCACCAACAGCTCGAGAGCCTTAGTTGGCCCCAACTTCTCTTCCTCTTTTGCCGAAGGTTCAGGAACGACCTTAACATTTGCATACCTCCTTTTCGATAACCACTCATTGAAATGTCGCTCAAATCGCTGGTTTGTGGATATCACTATCTCTTCAAGATCCAGAGGCCTCAGTTTTGCAATTATGAAATCTATAATTGTCCCGTCGCCGATCGGCAGTAGCGGCTTCGGGGTGTCGAGTGTGAGGGGCCACAGGCGCTTCGCATAACCACCAGCAAGAACAACTGCTTTCATTGAAAAAGCACCAGTGAGATCTTTGCGGTAAACCATATAAATATTTGAAAGCCAACTTTAGTCGCGCTGGGCGAAAGGAGGAGGAAGGAGCTCAATCCGGATGCTGTCCCCTGAGGTCTACACGTTCATATTGGCAATGTCCCCCGTCGTGGAGTCCAGAGGGGCAATACCCTACGGGGTTCTCGCAGGGGTTGAGCCGAACAGCGTCATCCTACTGTCAATAGCAGGAAACATACTGCCGGTGCCATTTCTGCTCCTAGCGCTGTCCAAAATAGAACAACTGATCATCAACCGCTCTGAGAGGAGCTGGCTCAGATCGCTTTATTTGAGGTACATCGGATCCCTAAGAAGGAAAGCAAAGGAAAAGATCGACAGATACGGATTTTTTGGGGTAATGCTGTTCGTCGCAGCACCGGTTCCAGGAAGCGGCGCTTGGACGGGGAGTTTGGTGGCACACTTATTCGGCCTTGAAAAGAAGAAGGCATTGGCTGCAATAATTTTTGGGACGGTCGAGGCAGCACTCATAGTTTATGCGTTCGTCACTTTCCTTGGATTCGTCTTTTAGCCTTCGCCTTTGGCAAGCATCGTTCAGATCGAGTCGACAACCTCGACCCAGCGGCGCATCATCTCTACCTGGAGGTTGAGGAATCTCCTGTAAGTCTCGTTGCCCAATGTAGAAGCCCCCCTTTCAAGAAGGGCAGCCAAAGAGAGGTACGAGTCGGCATAAGATCGCCCCGAGAGTTCATCGTCAACGAAACGCCAGACCGACTCGTTTAGAATCATCCCGTCCATCTCGCTTTTGAGGTCCTTGAAGACACTGCGGGGGCGCTTCTGATGGGTCCCTACAGGCTTACCCAAGCAGACCCTATCCCCCAAGTGGTCAGCCACTCGTTTTAGGAATATCCCTGACCATATGTCGTCGAAGCGATCGATTCCCATAGCATTCATGTAGAGCTGGTAGAAGGCAGGGACGATCTTAGGGACGAATGATGTGTTCATGCTGCAGACTGCAAAGTAGGTTCCTCTGCCAACCACGACCTTTTCATTTAGCAAGCGTTCGCCCCTGACGTCGCACTTCCCGTCCATCCCGCCGTGATAGAGTATCGTCAGGGCATCGAAGTCCGGGTTGCCAACCCAGTGCCCCATGTTCAGAACGCAGCTTCCTCCCGAGCATTCCCAAGAGTATTCCTCGGCACGCGTTTCAGGGGAATATGGATGCCCTCTGGGAAAGAAGCGCCCCTCCCTGCTCAAGGAAATCGAGTCGAGCGTGTTGTACCACCTTGATTTTGAGTGCACAGTCTTCCCATCCCCGCCGAAGAGGTTGTCCTTGTGCCCAGAGATCAACCCTTTGATGAACACGTCGTCGTCCAACTCAACTATGAATTCAGCGCCCTCCTCATAGGCGATGAGGAAGCCGAAGCTGGTCTCTGCATGCGCCCTTTCTGGGATCACTTCCAAGTATTTCTTGTATCCCAACCCAAATCTCGACTTGAACCACTCTTCCCTCTCTCGCGGGCCGTAGTACGACCTTTCGAGGTCTTCCAGTATCCGTTCGTTTTTCAAACGGATCTCCTGGCTCCCCTCGTCCACAACAATGACCTTCGTGTTTGTTTCTTTAAGCTCCTGCTTCAGCGGTTCCAAGTTTTTCAATTCATTTATGGTGGCGATGACAAGATAAGGTTGCATGAAGAAAGAAGGTAAAGTGTCCTTAAAAAAATTATCTAATCAGATGGACAAGAACGTCTCTGAGGTGCATGAGATCGCGTATGTAAACGAATTCGTCGGTCCCATGGAAATGCGAGTCCTCGGCGATTGCGCCGTAGCTGACCACCGGGATCCCCTTCGATGCCAGGAATTTGCCATCGTCCCCGCCCAAGGATGCGCCCAAGGGAAGCGGAGCGCCGAATACGGAAGCGGTCGCGTTAAGGAAGGTCTCAACAAACGGGTGATCGGGAGGCGTCAGGAAGCCCTTGTCCTCCAGCATGATCCTCAGCTCCGCATTTATACCGAGCGATTCCTTGGTTCTGTTGAAGAAGTCGATTAACTCTAACTTAGCTTCGTCCACCGGTTCATCAGGCAGGATCCGCATGTCGAACCTTGCCCAGGCATTTGAGGGGATTATGTTTTCCTTTTCCCCGCCGCCTATAATCGTGAAGGAGAAACGCCCCCAGAGCTTCTTATTCGGGGAGCCCGGGGGGGCGTCTATTTTCGAGAGTTTCCTCTCCCTAAATCGGGCGAAATTCTCGAACTCCCTTATGAGCAAGGCTAGCTTCGGAATCGGGTTGTCGGACCTGTGAGGGTACCCTGCGTGCCCCTGGATCCCCCTCACGAGCACCTCACCTTGCACTATCCCGCTCGCGCCAACGCAGACCATATCCGGCATCGCGTCAACTACCACCCCGTAGTCAAGTCTCAAATCGAGATCATTGATTACATAACCTATCCCCCAACGCCCCCCGACTTCCTCGTCGGGCGACGCTATCAGCTTTACGTTGTACTTACCCTTCTCCCCGATGCGCGAGAGGGCCCCCAGAGAAGCAGCTATTGCGGATTTGTCATCGGCGGATCCCCTCCCATACGCGCGGTCCCCTTCGATGGTGAGTCTGAAGGGATCCCTTTTCCAGCCCTCGCCCGGCGGCACGACGTCGTAGTGCGTCAGCAGCCCCAAGGTGCTGTCCGCCCCCAAGTCCAACGTGCCGACCACGTTAGGCCTCTTCTTCCCGTCGCCTGTTAGCCCAACAGGATCGAATACTTCGACTTTCAGCCCGATCTCCCTCATCCTTTCAGATATCAGGGAGGCACACTCCTCGTAACCGCACTTCTTGACCGAATCGGTATTGATTGAAACAAGCTCTTCCAAGACCTTGAGCTCATAAGGCAGCATAGCGAAGACACCAACCTATTCTTGGTTTCCAAGGCTTAATTGCTTATTGCAGTCACATGAGCAGTATCAAAGCCCAAGACGGTAGCGCAAACAATGCCCAGACAGCCTTGGACCATGAGAAAACCTTGTACCCGTCGAAAGGAGGGATCGGGATCAGGTTGAATGCCGAAAGCCAGAGGTTGATCCTCATCCCGTAAAGGCCAAGGAGGGAGAAAACGCCCCCCAGGTAAGAGAGGGCATAGAAGAAGGCGACCAAAAGGAGGTTCATCGCTGGACCGGAGAGGGAAATTACCCCAAAAACCTTCTTCATTGCGCCGACATCGAGGGAGGGGGCAGTCATCATTGGAACGATATATACAGCGCCCAGTGCTGCAAAGATCACATTGCCACGGGTAACAACAGACATTATGAGAGCAAGTATGATCCCCAAGAGCCACACGTTGTAATATGCATGACACCCGTATCTTTTGGCCGTTGAACGGTGAGCCAGCTCATGAAGCAAGAAGCCCAGACCAGCCGAGGAGCCAGATAGGAAGAAGACGGAAAGGAAAAGGTCCGGAGAGTCAAATAGGGTCCATAAAGAGAAGCAAAGCGTGATTACGAACCACGAAAGCAGGAGGTCCAGAATTTCGGGGATCTTCAACAGGCATACCTCATAATGGGTTTGGCGCATCGGCTAATAAATTTAAAGGTGAATATAGAAGAAAAGAACGATCAGAATTATTTAAGAAAGTTATATCGTACAGGAAAGTTGAGTAGAAAATGGGCACGGAACTCGAGCAAAAGCTAAGGTTAATGCTATCGGAAGCAGTGGGCAGGTGTTGATTGCAACACAGGGATCCTTTTGTCGGGCGGGCTCGACACGAGCATACTGGCATATGAGGCAGCAAAATGCGTAGAATTGAAAACATATACGGTGGCAATGAAGGGGGCAAATGCGCCGGATCTCAAGTATGCAAGGATGGTGAGCGGCCACCTATGCCTTGAAAACAAGGTGCTCGAATTCGGGATGGAAGAAGTCTACGAGGCCTTGCCCAAGCTGATCAAGATCCTCAGGGTATTCGACCCAATGGAGGTAAGGAACAGTCTTGCAATATATCTTGGCATGGGATTTTCTAAAGAAGACGGTACAAATACCTTAATCACAGGGGACGGCGCGGATGAGCTGTTCGCCGGATACGATTTCATCATCAACAAAACTTCTGAAGAGATTGAGAAGGACCTCTGTCACCTTTGGAGAGTGATGACTTTTTCATCGTTTGACATTGGAAAGATCTATGGTATAAGCATTAAGGCGCCCTATCTCGATGAAAAGGTCAAAGAGTTTGCCGTGGAGCTGGGGGTCAAGTTCAAGGTAGGGCGGAGGAAAGGGGAGCTGTTTGGGAAATGGATCCTTAGGAAGGCATACGAAGGGAAGCTACCAGAGGAAATCATATGGAGGTCGAAAACACCGATTGAGCGCGGGACGGGCACAAGCACACTCCCCTCGCTTTTTGAGAGGGAAATAAGCGACGAACTATTCAACGA
>JARYLH010000072.1 GCA_029907755.1 Candidatus Methanosuratincola sp. | reverse complement strand
TTGCCGCTCAACTCTGACGTTATCAGGTTCAGTGGCTCGTCGTATGTGAAGCGCCACTCAACCCCCTCGTAAAGCAGGACGAGCGAACTGAGAAGCTTCAGTGACTGGTGAAGAGACGGCAAGAAACTCGGCAAGGAAGTCTTTTTCATCGCTTCAATTGTTTTCTTGCCGAGCTCTACCAGTGTCGGACTGAGCTTCTGGTTTATCCTGGTGGACATCACGTCCAGAAGGTAAAGATAGAAGTAAGGCGAAGCCTGGTTGAACTGGGGGCCGGCAAGCAGGTCTTCCTTTAACCAATCGTTCTCAATGGCAGGATAGACGATCTGGAAGTCCTTTGAAGCGGACCAATCGACCCCACGCATGTACTCCCTGAGGTAGTCGCAGACGTTCCCTCCGCTGTAGTACTCGGCTACGAGGGTGGAACCTTTGTTGTCGACCACAGCTATCTTCTTGAAGATGAGGAGTTCCTTTCCGTCCGCCAGCAGAAGATTCGCCTTAGGAGAGAATGGCACGTATTTGATCTTGAAAAAGTCAGAAAACTTCCTGAGGACCTCGCAGTCCTGCTTTGATGAGTTGATGAATATCTTGACCTCGATGTCGTTCCTCGTTGCTTCGTTGAGTGCTTCGAAGAAGTTGTTGAATATGACTTCGAGCCCTTCGTGGTTCAGTGCCAGAACTATCTCCTCGGACGCATTGGTGATGATCTCATTAATCCTCTTTATGACCTCTGGCTGGTGTCCGGTGACCCAGTACTCCTTCTTCTCGAGCTGATCCGTCGCAAGCGCGCTTTCCTGAAGTCTACGTAGCTCCGTAATTGTTTTCTTCATCGTCTTAAGATCCTGCTCAAGATTTTTAATCGGGCTTAGCAACGAATTGTCCGGAGGGAGGGCCTTTGCAGTGATTGTTTTGCCAGGGACGAAGGTCACAAGCCGCCGCTTCTCGAGGTTCTTCAGGACGGGGTATATCTTCGTCCGCGGCACCATGCTCTTTGCGGCGATGTCCTTGATGGTGGATCTACCGTGCCTCACGAGGGTCAGGTAAACCATTGACTCGTACTCAGTCAGACCGAACTTCGTCAGGGACTGGGCGAGCGGCTTTACCTGTAACTCCAAACTTTGTCACCGGAGGGACAGACACTGCGGTTACAAGATATTCTGGTTACACGAGTCTTATAAAATATTCGTATCAAACCCTAGAGTGGTGACCGAAAGTGAGCAACTTCGCAAACCGATGGGAGAGGAAGGAGACCCCAGGCATTAGCTCTAGGGTCAAGGAGTCTGTCAGACCCCCAGGCCCGTTGAAGCCTAGGCTCGAGGCAGCAGTGAGATCCATACAGCTACAGATGCAGAAGCTCGACATAGCGAACCAGAGATTCCAAGAAAGAGACAGGATAATGTTCAGCAAGGTCGTGGACGCTTACTCCAAGCACGATCTGGACCATGCCAAGATCTACGCAAACGAGCTCGCGGAGATAAGGAAGATGTCCAAGATGCTGATGCAGGCCAGGATGGCGCTCGAGCAGATAGTGATGCGCCTCAGCACAGTGACCGAGCTCGGAGACATAGTCGTGACTCTAGCGCCGGCAATGGGCGTGATCAAGAACGTCAGGGCAGGCATCTCCACTCTGCTCCCCGAGGCGGAAAGGGAGCTCGGCGACATCAGCACGCTCCTTAGCGGAATACTCGTCGACGCAGGGCAGAGCAGCGGGCTCAGCCTCAACTTCGAGAGCGCTAACGAGGACGCCCAGAAGATACTCGGAGAGGCAGCGGCTGTCGCAGAGCAGAGGGTCAAGGAGAAGTTCCCAGATCTCCCAGCAGGAATCGCGACAGGAGAGAAAGCAGGGTTCTGAGTGGTTGAACTTGGCAACCCTCGTTCCCATTTTTTTGAAAATTAGGCCAAGCATCAAACTGACGGAAATACCCCATATCCCATGAGTGATCCTTAGAGGTGGAGTAAAAAAATGCTAAAGAACTTTTTTCGACGGACTCCACCTCTAAAGGACGCTCTGAACGAGGCGATAACAGCCCTGGGAAGACAAAAGAGAAAGCTCGAGATAATCGACGCAAAATTGAAGGCTAGGCGGAGCGAGCTCTTCAGGCTCTGCACATCAGCACTCGAAAAGAAGAGCTCCGAGAGGGCCAAGATCTACGCGAATGAGATCGCGGAGATAAAGAAGGTGCAGGAAAAGGTCTCAAACGGCATCCTGTTGCTGGAGCAGCTCACGCTGAGGATGGAGACTCTGAGGGAGGTAGGTTCGACATTTGCTCAGCTGGAACCGACACTTGAGGCCGTGAGGCAGGTCTCTGAGCAGTTGTCTGAGATCATACCAGAGGTCTCAGGTGAGCTGACGTACATCGGGGGCTGCCTCAATTCAGTCATGACTGAGATGAGGATACCTTTATCAGAGGTAGAGGTGGCCGCAATTTCAGACACCATTGAAAACGAAGAGATACTTGATGAAGCTTCTGCGTTCATCAGGGGAAGGCTCATCGAGCAGCTTCCGGAGCCACCCAAGGAGATCGGCATGGCAGCGCCAATGCATTTTGGCGTGGAGGGTCGGCTGACCAAAGGCGTTTCTCACTCACCGGAAGACAACACAATTGACGGGGAGGATGTGCTCTTAAAACACTTAGAAAGGAATGAAGGGGTGCTGGACTTCAGAGAGCTGAGCTTGAAGTTCGGCATGAACGAAAGGCAAGTCACCAGGCTTATAGAAAGCTTATCTAAGAAGGGGTTGATAAGGATAATGACTGCAAGCGAGGCGATTGCAAGTGATGGCGATCAATGAGCTGGAATCGGCGGCAATAAAGTATGCGAGCGAAGCGATCAGGCTCGACAACCAAGGATCGAAGGGGATGGCGATCACCTACTACCAGAAGGCAATCGATGTTCTTTTGAAGATCGTCAACCTCTACCCGAACTATGAGCTGAATAGGATCTATGTAACCAGAGCAATGGCATACCAAGAGAGGATAAAAGTCCTGCAGACGGGGCATTGTGCCGAGGCTCCTGACGAGGACGGACCGGCAGTCTTTGAGATCAAGCCGATCAATCGGGGTGAGGCTGCCCCGAAGGGAGACGCCAAGCAGCAGCCGCAGCTGCAACAGCAGCAGAAGAAGAGCTCTTACGAGGATCTCCTTGTGGTAGACAAGCCAAACGTAAGGTGGGACGACATCTCTGGACTTGAGATGACCAAAAAAGCGCTCAAGGAGGCGATTGTCTACCCTTCACTCAGATCAGACCTCTTCCCCCTCGGGTGGCCAAGGGGGATCCTGCTCTACGGCCCGCCGGGCTGCGGCAAGACCCTCACCGCGGCGGCTGTGGCTACAGAGATAAACGCAGCATTCTACTCAGTCGACGCTGCCTCGATAATGTCCAAATGGCTTGGGGAAGCTGAGAAGAACGTAGCAAAGCTCTTCAGATCGGCAAGGGAGAGAATTGCCAACAACGAGGCGGTAATAATTTTTATCGATGAGATTGACTCGCTGTTGGGCGTCCACTCAAACGAGGTCGGCGGGGAGATAAGGGTCAGGAACCAGTTCCTCAAGGAAATGGACGGGATAATTGACAAGGGCAAAAACAGCCTTCTCTATGTGATCGGCGCCACAAACAAGCCGTGGGCTCTCGACTGGGCGTTCATTCGCAGGTTCCAGAAGAGGATCTACGTCCCAGTCCCCGACTACGAAGCCAGGCTTAGGATGTTCCAGATATACACTCAGAGCCTGTGCATGGAAGGTGTGAGCATCGAGGAGCTGGCCAAAATTACCGAAGGCTACTCTGGAAGCGACATAAGGGACATCGCCCAAGCCGTGCAGCTGAAGGTAGTCAGCGAACTTTTCGAGGCAGGGCTTGCGCTGGACAAGGCGTCTAAACCAAGACCCATACGTATGGAAGACTTCAAGGAAGTGCTCGCAAGGCGCAAGCCGAGCGTTACCAAAGAAATGATAAATGCTTACGAGATGTGGGAAGAGAGCTTCAGGGCTTGCTGAAAACCCTTTTTTATTCCCCTACCAAATATAAACTATGGATTGGATAGTCGCCCACGGGGACACTGACGGCATATGCTCGGCGGCCATAGCACTGGCTGCCCGCAAGGGGAGCAAGGTCTTCTTCTCCCATCCCTCAGGACTTGCCGAGGATCTGAAGCAGGCAGAGGGCAACGTGGTCATCTGCGACATAGCCCTCTCGAGCACATTCCTCCAAGAAGTGAACGACGAGCTTGAAAGGATAGTCGCCGGAGGGGGCAGCATAGTGTACATAGACCACCACCCTTTGCCGCGAGGATTTAGCAAGAAGGGATTCCCGGGAAAAATGGTGAGCACTACACAGAGCTGCACAAGCGAATTGACTTACCTGGAATTCAGGGATCTCGTCCCAGCGGACATGAGCAGGGTAGCCATATACGGAGCAATAGGAGACTACATGGACAACACTTACGAGATAAGGCGCCTCCTACGGAACTGGGAGAAGAGAAGCCTGTACCTCGAGAGCGGGCTGCTCATCCAGGCGATAGACGCAGGTGGGAGGGACTACGAGGCTAAGAGGAGGATGGTAAGCTTCTTGGCATCAAACAGGACGCCAAGCTCGGATGAGGAGATCGTCGAGAAGGCGATTGCCGAGGCGATTGCCGAGGAGGAGATGAGGAAGAGAATAAAGGAAGAGGTTAAGGTGGTCGGAAGAGTGGCGTACGTCCTGGATCTCAAGTGGTCGATGGGTAAGAGCGCGGTCTACGCCAGGGCTTACGGAAATACACCAGTAGGGATAGGCGCCGAGACGAGGAAGGGCAGGATCGATATGAGCATACGCTCCTCAAGCGAGCAGATAGACCTGAACGAATTGCTCCAGGAGATCGCCCCCAAGTACAATGGAAGCGGCGGCGGGCACTCGATGGCTGCTGGCGCCAGGGTACCAGAGGGCAAGTTTTTCGAGTTTTTGGTGGATTTCAACGCTCTTGTTGAGGAAAATGAAAAAAAACGAACTGTGGAATACTGAGCGCTGCCCAATAACTGATCAAAAATACCTTATAGAAACGTTTATTAATATAAAATTCTTTTAGGCGAATACTACGGTGGATTAAAATGAAATTCAAATGTCCAGAGTGCGATGGTGACATAGAGGCCAAGGAAGTAATAGAAGGAGAAATCCTTAGCTGCCCTGACTGCGGAGCAGAACTCGAGGTCTCGAAGGACAAGAAGGGCAACTTCGAGCTGAAGGTCGCAGAATCTGAGGGCGAAGACTGGGGAGAGTAAAGCTTTGGCAGAGACCCTCTCTCTTCTTTATGACAGGATAAGGGTCGAAGAGAAGGAGATAATAAATGCAGCCCAGAAGAAGGGGGTCGAGCTCAGGCCGATAGATGCAAAAGAGCTGCACTTGAAGATAACCGATCTCAACAAGGACGAGATTTTCGGGGATGTGGCGATCGAGAGATGTGTTAGCCACTTCAGGGGCCTTTACATAACCTCGATTCTCGAGAACAAAGGAGTGGTTGTGATTAACCCTTACAGCGTCGCCGCGCTCTGCGGCGATAAGCTCCTCTGCAGCATGAAGTTAGCAAAGGCAGGGATACCGACCCCAAAAACAATTGTCGCCTTCACCAAGGAGGAGGCGATGAAGGTGCTGGAGGAGGAGATGGGCTACCCTGCCGTAATTAAGCCAGTCTTCGGGAGCTGGGGGAGGCTTATCGCGCCGCTCAAGGACCGGGAGACTGCGCAGGCGCTCCTCGAGGACAGGGAAGAGATGGGCAACCCCCTATACCAGATCTATTATATCCAAGAGATGGTAGAGAGGCCGCCCAGAGACATAAGGACAGTCGTTGTCGGGGATCAGATAGCCGCATCAATATACAGGTACAGCACTCCGGACGACTGGAGGACCAACATAGCCAGGGGAGGGAAGGCTGAGGTCTGCAACCTCACCGAAGATCTAAGGGAGCTGATACTCAAGGCAGCTGAGGTCGTCGGCACAGGCGTCCTTGGGGTCGATGCCATGGAGACCAAGGAAGGCATTGTGATCCACGAAGTAAATTCAACAGTAGAGTTCAAGGGTGCGATGAGCGTCTCTGAGGTCGACATCCCAGGGATGATAATAGATTACGCTTTAGAGAAGGCTAGAAATTAGCCTCCCGCTTTGCTTCTTCTAGCCTCGCATCTATTTCAGCAAGGCACTTCTGGAGGATCTCAATCATCCGTAGCAAAGTTTCCCTCTTTGCCTTGAGATCCTCGATTTCAGCCTCTACGGCATCGATATCGGACATGAAGACAGAGAAGAGGCACGGGGGGGCAACCTGGGGGTTGTCAAAGGAGAACATGTCTTTCAAGAAGCTCTCGAATATCCTGTTTATGCTCATAGCGATCTCGCTCTGCTTGAGCAGCACATGCTCCAGGATCCTCCTGCCCTCGTCTGTGATCGTGTAGATCTTCCGCTTGCGACCCTTGTAGGCATGCCACTCCCCACGGACTAGACCCTCGGACTCGAGCTTCTTCAGCACAGGGTACACCCCTCCAGGGGTCGGCCTCCAGAAGCCTTGCGTGGTCTCGTACATGGTACGCATTATCTCGTAACCAGTCAGCGGCTTCTCATTTATCATCAGTAAGAGAGCCATGCCCATGTAGCCCTTCCTGCTCCACTCGAGGCTTTTTGAGATAGGGTCGTCGAACATTTTCCTCGAAAGAATATATTTGATTTCGATATATGAGTTTTATGGTTTTTATCCGAGTTCAATCACATAAATCGCTGGACGGCATGCAGTACAAGAGATCAATTCCGATCGCCTAAAATAGGATTCCAAAACAACTTGTCCACCATGAAAACCAAATACATATTGGGCTTTGTTTTAGTGGCGGCAATAACGCTCTCTTTAGGTGCCTACAGCGCAACCCTCGGCAAGTCGGAGCTCGTGCACTTCTGGGTCGCAGTGCCTGCCGGGAATGTGACCGCCCCTACGGTCCTGAGGGGGGCAGGCCCGCCGGTCTCGATGTCGCCGTTAGTGATTGACCTGCAAGCAAGGGGAGTGCTGAAGAACCTGCTCCAGCCTCAGCTCGAGGGGCTTTCTACGCATTGGATCTACAACCTGGGCAAGAAGCCGGTGAAGATAAAGTTAAACCTGGCGAATGTGCCTTCCGATATCGCTGTCGATTGGGAAGTGAACAGCGGCTTCGAATACGACGCAGCAACCCATACCTTCAAAACACCACTGTACCCAGGCGGATCGATCCCAAACTTAGGGATTGATTGGATATTCCACATCCCAGCGTACTACA
>JARYLH010000071.1 GCA_029907755.1 Candidatus Methanosuratincola sp. | reverse complement strand
ACCCCCTGCGGACCTCGCCGGTCGTGATGAGCCACTCCTTGACCTGCTGCGGGGATCCCGAGGAGACCACCGAAACGCCCGCCGCCTCTAAAATCCCTTGGTCGAAGGGCATCCCTATCCTGACAAGGTTCCCCCTGACCTTTTTGAACCTTGGGAGGAATGCGTCGCAGTGGGTGAAGACCCTCGATGGGGCGCAGCCGGACCCGATCAGACTCGGCAGGCCCCCGGAATGGTCGTAGTGTCCGTGGCTCAGCACCACGTCCTCCACCCTCCCCAGCTTCAGTGCCTTCATATTGTTGACCAGCGGCACACCCGTTTGCCCAGTGTCGAAGAGCACAGCCTCGACGCCGTGTCGTATCAGCGCGGAGAACCCGTGCTCCCCGAGCATCCCCCTCGCGGCTGGGGAGACCGTGTTGTCGCAGAGTATCGTGATCTCCAGCCCGTCGATCGCTCTCAGACCCGCCAACTTTTCTTGACCCCTGCAAAATAACTCCCCGCAGCCACTCAAAAAGGTGGCGCATCGCTTGGGGAAAAAGACCTAAAAGCCTAGTGTTAAATACAATTCTAACCGTATCTTCTAAAAGAGTGGTCTGCCATGGATGCGGGTGTCTTCCTCGCGGGGATCGCGCTGGGGCTGTCGCTGGCTGCCCCGCCCGGGCCGATCAACGCGCTGATGGCGGCGCAGGCAATATCGTTGTCGCGCCTTAACGGCTTCCTCGTCGGGCTCGGGGCGATGACCGCCGACGCGACCTTTCTCGTGATCACCTACACGCTGAGCGGGCTGCTGGTCCTCGACGACGCTGCCCGCGGCGCCCTCTCAATAGTGAGCTTCTGCCTCATGCTACTCCTCGCGTACCTCACCTGGCGGTCTTCCAAGCTAATAGACCTCACCCCGAGGAGGAGCGTGCACATACCGTACCTGACCGGGCTCTCCGTGGGGCTGACCAACCCGTTCCAGCTCTCCTGGTGGATGAGCGCGGGCCTCTCACTCATCTCGAGCATCGGGCTCACGATAATAGTCGGATTCTTCACCGGCATACTGGTGTGGATCACGAGCTTCCCGTCTGTGCTCAGCTGGGCTGGGAAGGGGCGCCCATGGGTCTACAGGGGCGTCATATACTTCTCGGTCGGGCTCCTCCTCGCGTTCGCAGCCTGGTTCCTGTACAATGGGCTATACTTGCTTCTGCCTGGACTATTCTCCTAAGTTAATTGGCTCGGTCTGCCGCTCCTGGTTCAGATCAGGAAGTACCGGCGCCTAAAGGGGTCACCTGCACCTGAGGTGGATCCCGCGCATCCGCATCGAGGGCCCTCCGGTCCAGACAGGGACGCCCTGCTCGGGCTTCCCCTTGCCGCAGGTCGCTGCCTTGAATACGAGGTCCTTCCCGACGGCGTCGACGCTCGAGAATATCACCTCGGTCGTCGCCTCTATCACTGGCGCCCTGACCGGGTTCCCTATCTCACCGCCCTCTATCATGTAAGCTTCCAAGCCCACGTACCTGTTGTTCCACCTGATGTCGTCGATGTTCCACTCCTGGAAGCTCTTGATGTAGACGCCCCTCTCCACGCCCTCGATCATCTCCTCCAGCGTGTGGTCGCCCGGCTCCATGAACGTGTTCGACATCCTCACGATCGGCTCCCTTGCGTAGGAGGATGCCCGCATCGCCGCGTTGCTCGAGACGCCGAAGTCGTGGGCGGTCTCCCTGCCGTGCAGGAACTCGTTGACCCTCCCTTCCCTGATCAGCGCCTTTCTCCTGGCGGGGACCCCCTCGTCGTCGTATAGGTAGAAGCCGTAGGACGCCGGGAGCGTCGGGTCGTCCGAGATGTTCACCACAGGGCTACCGATCCTCCTCCCGAGCATGCTGGGCTTAAGGTACGACTCCCCAGCCTGTGCGGCTTCCCTGCCCATGATCCTGTCCGCCTCCTGAGGGTGTCCGCATGCCTCGTGGGATATTATGCCCGTGACCTCCCCGCCGACCACGACGTCGTACTTCCCAGGCGCGAGTGCTTTCCCCTCTCTCAGGATCCTCGACATAGCCTCCGCCTCCTCCCTCGCGACCGAATCTGGGGCGATGATCCGTGCCCTCTCCCAGCCGCCGGACTCGCCGAGCTGCACGATCCTCTGGAGGGACCCCTTGCCGCCCTCGTATGCCGTGATTATGAAGTACCCTGCGACCCTCGGCACCAGCGACCTAATCTTTGTGCCCTCGGAGTTGACGTACTCCTTCTCCTCTTCGCTCCCCCCGAAGACGAGCAGCCTGTTGGGGAACTCTGCCCCCTTGACCCCCGTGATTGAGGCGTCGACAGACTTCAGGAGGTCGATTACCTCGCCAGGATCCACGGAGGTCGGCAGCGCCCTGTGGTCCGCCTCCCATTCAGCCTTCACCGGCTTCTCGCTCGAGAGGCGTACCTTCTTGCAGGATCCCGCCATCGCCCTCGCAGACCTCACCGCCTTCGATGCAGCCTCCATCAAGCCCTCCCTAGTAAGGATGTTCGTCGAGGCGAAGCCGAGCGCGCCGTCGACTATGACCCTCACGGCGATCCCGTGAGCCTCAACGTACTCAGGGGGCTCTGCCACACCGTTCTTGAGGACCACTTCCATCGCGACGTTCCTGTGGGACCTGACCTCGGCGTACCCTGCACCTTCACTGATCAGGTAATCAAGCAGCCAATCGATATCCATGGCAAACACCACTCAACTCAATCGCGTTAAAACGGACAGCAACGCATCCGATCTCTTCTTTGCGGGATATTAAGGGTTTGCACCGCCTTGCCCCTTCTCCTGCCTATGCGTGCCCTTTTGCTCCAGGGACTCGATTATCTCCTCCGCGGATTGGACCTCTGCCCCGTAGATCTCGGACATGTACCTGATCCCTTCCTCGTTGGCTTTTGCTCCGTCCCAAGAAGCGACCGCGTCCCTCACGACTGCGACCCTGTACCCCCTGAAGAAGGCGTCAGCCGCGGTGTGCCTCACGCAGATGTTGGTGTCGATCCCAGTGAGCGCCACCCTGTCCACCTCCAGCTCCCTCAGGAGCAGGTCGAGGTCGGTCTGGAAGAATCCGCTGTACCGCCTCTTCCTCACCACGAAGTCCCTCCCCTGCGGCTTCAGCTCGTCAACGACCTCAGCACCCCAGGTCCCGGATATAGCGTGTTCGCCCCACAGCTCGAGCTCCCTGTCAACGCCCGGGTAGTGCGTGTCGCAGATGTAGACCACCGGGAGCCCCTTCTTCCGGAAACAATCAGCCAATCCCTTTATCTTCGGTACGATCCCAGGCGCGTCATCGCACCTCATCTTGCCAGATACGAACTCGTTCAGCATGTCTACAATAAGGAGGGCGGTTGCCAACTTGACCTCACCACCTGACCATTCCAGAACCTGAACTTGAGCCTAAATCTGCTTATCGTGATCCAAATTCGCCGGATCGGGATATAGGCTTTCCCCAGGACTCGCATCCAGGATGAGGTCCCAGGTTGGGCGTCACTCGCCTTCTATTCGTTTTCTCTCCTATTCGCTTTTCCTTCATCCCCTTTCTTTCCGATCCTGCCTCCTTCCGTTCGGCGCAAGGATCACTATTATAGCCCCGGCTGCGATCTATGATCGGTGGATGATATTGCCTTACGACATAGAGTATATCGATGTGGAGACGAAGCGCAGGCTCTGGTCGGATCTCACCAAGCGCCCGCTCTACACGCGGAAGGCAGACATATACGGGTGCTGCATCAAGCTGCTGACGGACAGCAGGCTCACCTCGGACCTATGGTCCGACAACTTCTACTCCTCGGACGAGAACAGGCGGTCGCACGGAAGGCTCCTTGCCGTCGAGGACCCGGTCCAGCCGCCTCACGTGAAGTACGACCCCTACACAAAGACCGCGATAATCTTCAACATAGACTACTACGGATGGATCAAGAGCGTGGCCCTCGCGGTCACGGGCGAGATACTTGAGGACTCGCACGAGATCTTCTCGGTTCACGGCGCAGCCCTCGACGTCAACGGGTCAGGGGTCGCGATCATCGCAGGGAGCGGGGTCGGGAAGACGACCCACAGCTGGGGGATGCTCAGGAACCCCGGGGTGAGGCTCCTCGCCGACGACTGGTTCTTCGTCAGGGTCTACGAGCGGAGCCTCCTGGCGTTCGGGTCCGAAAAGAACTGCTATGTGGACGCGGACCTCGGGCACATCTGGGGGGAGTACAAGAACATGCTCGACCGGGCGGTCTTCGACAAGAGGGGGAGAGCCGTTGTCAACGCCAGGTGGGTGGTCGGGAACGACGGCGTGATCCCGATGACGACGCTCAGGAAAGTGGTGCTGCTCAAGAGGGACCCGTCTGACGGGACGTTAATCAGGGAGCTGGATCCGGCAGAGGCGTTCGACATCCTCTCGAAGAACGGCTTCTACAACCCCCACCAGCTAGTCAACGACGAGAGGAAGACCCAGCTCAGGGGCGGCTTCTTCAGGACCGTCCTCAGCAGGACGCGGATCTTCCTCGCGAACACCGCGCACCCCGCCCAAGAAGTCCAGGACAGGATATTCAAGGCGGTCTCCGGATGATCCGTTCGCGAACAGTTAAATATCCCGCCGGTTCGACTTACTTACTCAAACCGAGGTCTGAAAAATGAATAAGAAGCACTTGCTTTACATCCTGCTTGATGGTCTCGGCGACCGACCGATCGCAGAGTTCGGCAACAGGACACCGCTCGAGGCGGCGAACCGCCCCAACATGAACGCGCTCGCGAAGAAGGGGAGCTCCGGATTCGTCTACACCGTGGGGAAGGGCATCGCGCCCGAGTCAGACGTTGCAGTGATAAGCATGCTCGGCTACGACCCCCACAAGACCTACACCGGCAGGGGACCTATCGAGGTCTTCGGGTCTGGGATGACGATGGAGAACGGGGACCTCGCCGTGCGGTGCAACTTCGCGACCTTCGGCAGCGACTTCACGATAATCGACAGGCGGTGCGGCAGGTCCCTCACGACCGAGGAGGCCAGGGTGCTCGCCGACGCGATCAACAGCGAGGTGAGGCTCGAGTCCCACCCCGCGGAGTTCGAGTTCAGGAGCACGGTCGGGCACAGGGGCGTCCTCCTGATCAGGTGCAAGGAGGGAAAGCTCTCCGGGAACATCTCGAACACCGACCCCGCCTACCTCAAGAAGGGCGGGATGGGCATAGCGCTCGAGGCGTTCGAGAACAAGGTCCAGGCTGCGGAGCCACTCGACGGGAGCGATGAGGCGAAGAGGGCTGCGGAACTGCTGAACGAGTTCACGCGCAAGAGCTACCGGGTGCTCGAGTCCCACCCGATAAACAGGGACCGCGCGGCTCAGGGGAAGCCGCCTGCGAACGGCATACTCGGCAGGGACGCAGGTTCCTCGCTGCCAGACTTCACCCCCGTCACCGAACTCTACGGGATGGAGTTCGCGGCGATGGTCGAGATGCCCGTTGAGCGGGGGATCGCGCTCCTCTGCGGCATGGATTCGGTCGAGCTCCCGAAGGCGACGGGCGACCTCTCCCTTGACTACGAGAGGAGGGCCGAGCTCGCGAGCGAGCTTATCCAGTGCTACGGCGGGGTCTATATTCACATCAAGGGGCCGGACGAGCCTGCGCACGACGGGGACTGCGCCGGGAAGCGGAGGTCGATAGAGATGATCGACGAGCACTTCTTCGGTCACCTCAAGGTGGACCTCAGCAACACTGCGGTCGTGGTCACGGCAGATCACTCGACCCCGTGCTCGCTGAGGGCGCACTCAGACGATCCTGTGCCGCTCATCGTGGCTGGAGCCGGGATCCCGAATGACGGGACCGGCGAGTTCGGCGAGTCCGCGTGCAGAAAAGGATCGCTCGGGGAGATCACCGGGGTCGACCTCCTGAAAAGAGTGATAAGGATGGTCTCCTAGAGAGATATGCCACATCCGATACAAGATGTAGAGGGTGATCCACACGTCCAATGCACCAAAGCGCCTTTACAGGTCCAACTCGAACAGGATACTCGGAGGGGTCTGCGGCGGTATAGCCGAGTACTTCAATGTGGACCCGGTGATAATAAGGCTCATCTGGATAGTCTTCACGGTGTTTTACGGGTTTGGCATCCTGTTGTACCTGATAGCCTGGGTGATCATCCCCCGTTCGCCGGAAGGTTATTCCCCGCCCAAGCAGGGGGGAGGCACTGCCGCGTTCTCCTTCGACAGGAGGACGCAGAAAGCGCTGGTGGCGCTGGGTTTGGTCCTTGTGCTGATCGGGGTGCTGGAAGTCACCAGGCTTTCGGAGCCGATCAGGGCACTCATCACGACCGCTTTCTCCTTTCCTTTTGTTTTTATATGGCTAGGGATACTCGTAATAGTGATCGCACTAATGAGCCGGAGATAACCCCCCGTGTCGCTGGGCCCTGTACTTGCACTCTCCATAGCAGCCGCTGTTGTTATGTTAGGCTTCGGGCTAATTATGCCCTTCCTGCCAGTCTATGCCCAGCTGCTCGGTGCCGCAAGCGGGGTTGACATAGGAATCCTCTCCTCCGCCTTCCTGATCACAAGGACGCTGTTGGCGACGCCTGCAGGATCATTCTCTGACAAGCTTGGGAGAAAGCGCATGATAATCCTCGGGCTCGGGATGTACGCTGTCCTTTCAATACTTTTTGCCTTCGCCTCCATATGGATCGAGCTGATAATACTCCGGGCGCTCCAGGGGGTAGCGTCCGCAATGGTCTGGCCCGCATCCACCGCCCTCGTGGCGGACATGTCCCTCCCCGAGAAGAGGGGGGCTGCCATGGGCCTGTTCAACTCAGTATCGATGAGCGGGTGGATGATTGGGCCCGCGCTCGGCGGCGCGATCCAATGGTACTCCAGGAGCGCCCTGGGAATGGGGCTTCTCGACAGCTTCAGGACCCCGTTCTACGTATCGGCGCTCCTCTCGCTGGCATCGATGGTTCTCGTGATCCTGCTCGTGAAGGCAGCAAAGTCATCGGAGCCGAAGGGCAAGAGGCTCAGCCTGCCAATGAAGGAGATCGACCCGAAGTTCAGGAGGACCGTCTACATCCTGCTATTCCTGCTGATCTCGTACGGGTTCGCGACCTCCTTCGTCGAGCCAATGCTCGTCTACTTTGTCCAGCACGAGTACAGCCTGAGCGAGGACTTAGTCGTCTCAAACATGGCCACGGTCTTCACGATCTCTGGGGTCGTCATGCTCGGCACCCAGCTCATTGGAGGGAGGATCGCCGACCGCTACAGCAAGAAGGGGGTGATAGTCTCGACCTCAGCGGTCGCCCAGGTCCTGAC
>JARYLH010000070.1:4192-7273 GCA_029907755.1 Candidatus Methanosuratincola sp. | reverse complement strand
GATCCTACCGGCGGGGGGCTTGGCGAATTTGACCTCCGCGTCCGCAGGAGCGTTGCCCATCGAAAGCTCCTGGAGCGAGTCGACCAGGCGCCCGCCCCTCCTTGCGGCGTCCACCTCGACCCTCGTCGTCCCCCTCACGAGCGAGTAGCGGTAGTTGACGATGGAAGGTATGCTCTCGAAGAGCCAGGACTCCGGGACGTCCATCACGGAGGTGTCCCCGAAGACGGGCGGGACCATGGGACCCACCGAGACCTTGGGGTAGCCGTAGCGCCCGACGAAGACGGATGGGGGAGATGAGCCCGATAGCTCCATCCTCATCACTGCGCCGGAGTTGCTTATCAGCGCCCTTGCCTTGAGCTCAATAGGGCAGACCGCCTTGCCGCAGAGGCGCTTCCCGCCCCTGCAGAGTATGCAGAGGTGGGCGTGCCTCGACCTAACCGCCAACGCCTGAGGGGCTGCGACTTCTGCAGGCAAGATCTCGCCCAGCCAGCTGTACATTTCCTGCACAGGTAAGGTAGATCCGATCCCATTAAAAAGCACTCTGCGGGGGATCTGGACGGGAGTTCAGTTTATCTTTTGCCTTGAAGAGATCAGGGTGGGGGAAAGGAAGCATGAAGGTAGAGCTGCTCGCTTTCGACAGCATGGGGGTCAGGTCGATGTGCACGTTCGTGGAGACCCCTGATGTCAAGGTGATGATAGACCCGGGGGTCGCGCTGGCGCCCAACCGCTTCGGGCTCCCGCCTCACCAGGTGGAGCTCGAGAGGATGGGCAAGGCGGCGGAGAGGATCGCCGAAAGGGGGATGGAAGCGGACGTCCTGGTTATCTCGCATTACCACTACGATCACCACGACCCAGGTGACGTGATACCGCTCGAAATCTACAAGGGCAAAACGGTGCTCGTCAAGGATCCGAACAACGAAATCAACAGGAGCCAGCGGGACTTCAGGGCCCCGCTCTTCCTCGGGATGGTAAAGGGGAGGGCAAGCAAGGTCGAGGTTGCGGACAACAAGTCCTTCGCCTTCGGGAAGACCAAGGTCTCTTTCTCCGGGGCGGTCTTCCACGGATCGAACAGCGCCATCGGGTACGTGATCCAGACCATGGTCGAGTCCGAAGGGATGAAGGTGATCCACACTTCCGATGTCGAGGGGCCGATCCATGAGGAGCAGGCATCATTTGTCCTGAGGGAGAAGCCTGACCTTGCGATAATCGACGGGCCGATGACGTACATGCTGGGCTACAGGACTTCGAAAGAGCAGCTGGACTCGGCCGTAAGGAACCTGAGGCAGATAATCTCGAGTGGCGTCAAGGAGGCCGTAGTGGACCACCACTTCCTCAGGGACCTCAAGTTCAAGGAGTACATCCAGACGATCACGGAAGGGGCAAGCGGCGGCAGAGTCATCACTGCAGCGGAATACATGGGGCAGCCCAACGACCCGCTAGAGGCAAGGAGGAGGGAGCTCTACAGGAAATAGCTCTTGTTCCATATGAAACAAATAGTTTATAAAAAAAGGAGACGTGAGATCCGATCGCCATAGGACTCCTCGGGGTTACGGTCGCTCGCCTGCGGATCGGATGACCTCCTGTAACCCTTGGGGTGCCTTTTTTTGTGTGAAGCGGACCGAAGGCGGGATAGGCTTTTCTAGGATCAGCGGAATATTATTCAGCGGTCTGTATGGCGATAGATCCTGTCTGCGGCATGGAAGTGGACGAGAAGACTGCGAAATGCAGGAGCGAGTACAAGGGGAAGGTGTATTACTTCTGCGCGCCAGGCTGCAAGAAGATGTTCGACAAGGAACCCGAGAAGTACCTCAAGAAGTGAATGGTTTCAGAGGTCCACGGCAGAGGAGATCTGCGAGATCGCTTCCCTTATGTAGTCGCTGTCTTTGATCGTCACGGATATCGCGCCGTTCGGGCACGACTCTGCGCACCTCCCGCACCCCCTGCACTCGCTTCCGATGACGGCAGTGCCACCCTCGACGGATATCGCGTTGACGAAGCACACCCGAGCGCATGCCCCGCACCCCCTGCAACGCCCCCCTTCGACCCTCACTTCCACCCCAGGCATCTTCTCGATCTTCTTCCTGATCTTCACAGATAGGTCAGGAATGATCTTCCAAAGGCAGCAGCACGGGCAGCAGTTGCAGATCGTGAGGAGCCGATCCGCCGGCTTCACCCCGAGCCAGAGGGAGTCGAGCTTGTTCCTCCCGACCAAGTGGACGAGCCCGGCTTCCCTGCACTTCCGCAGGTGCTCCAGCGCCTCCTCCCGCGTCACCCTGCGCCCGAGGCTCGGATCGATCCGCTGTGAAGCTTCCCCCAGGAAGAGGCACCCGAGCTCCCGGGGGTAGTCCTTGCACCCGCTGGAGACTCTGCAGATGCAGAAGTTCATGATCCAGTGGTGATCCGCCACATTCACGAAGTGCTCTGCCAAGGTATATGGGAGGGGCATGCTCTCCGGCTCCCCGAAGCTGGCGTCGAGATCGACGACTTTCGGGACGAAGATCAACCGGTCCTTGTCGAAGAATGCAAGATCGATCAGTTTCCCGAAGACCGGGATCTTGCTCAGCCTCGCTATGGAGAACCTGTTCGGGAATAGGCGGATTATCAGCCTTATGACCCAGTGGGGGAGGGGCATGGTTACTATTCCTCTCCGGTCGGAATTATGCGTTGGGCTCTGGCGGAATGGATATGCAACGCTTAATAGAAAAACACTGCGATTGATCACTCATGCGAAAGAAAGCGTCGATCAGGATCGAAGGGATGCACTGCGCGACGTGCGCGCTGACCATCGAGAAGTCGCTGGCTGCGCTGAAAGGGGTGCACAAGGCGGAGGTCAGCTTCGGATCCGGGACCGCGATAGTCGAGTATGACCCGTCGTTGGCGAACGCAAGCTCAATCAAGGGGGCGATCGAGGAGGCGGGATACAAGCCCGTCGCCGAGAGGATCGCGTTCTATGTCGAGGACATGAGGTGCGCATCGTGCATAAAGGCGCTGGAGGAGGGGCTGCTGGAAAAGGACGGCGTTGTGGCGGCAAACGCTAACCTCGCGACGAAACTGGTCATCGTGGAATACCTCCCTTCCGTG
>JARYLH010000070.1:0-4182 GCA_029907755.1 Candidatus Methanosuratincola sp. | reverse complement strand
CAGGGACGCGATCAAGGAACTCGGCTACACCCCCATGGTAAGGGAGGGGGGCATTGTAACCAAGGGGAGCAGCTTCAGACCAAGGTTCCTCTTCAGCCTCGTCGCGACCGTCCCAGTCTTCGTCATCAGCATGTTCTTGATGGAACTGCCTTACCGCGCAATCGTCCTCTTCCTGCTGGGGACTGCGGTCCTGGTCGTCGGCGGCAGCCCGTTCTACACCGGGTCCTACAAGTCGTTGAGGAGGGGGGCGCCCGACATGAATGTGCTCGTGGCGCTGGGGGCTTCTGCAGCCTACTTATACAGCGTATACAACACATTCTTCGCGGTAGGGGACCTCTACTACGACGCGGCTGCGATGCTGATAACCTTCGTGCTACTCGGGAGGTACCTCGAGGATGCCGCAAAGTCGAGGGCTTCCCTCTCCATAAGGAAGCTGATGGAGCTCCAGCCGAAGTACGCCTCGGTGATCAAGGAGGGCGAGGAGAGGAAAGTCCCAGTAGAAGATCTCGCCCCCGGGGACGAGGTCGTCGTGAGGCCGGGCGAGGCGATCCCCGCAGACGGCACAATAATCTCCGGGAGCGCCGCAGTGGACGAGTCGATGGTCACGGGAGAGAGCGTCCCGGTCGACAAGGCGGAGGGCGACACCGTGATCGGGGGGACGATCAACAAGACGGGCATGATAAGGGTGAGGGTCGATAGGGTCGGCAGGGACTCGTTCCTGGCTCAGATCATCAGCTTCGTGGAGGAGGCCCAAGCCAGGAAGGCGCCCATCCAGAGGTTCGCGGACTACGTCGCCGCCCGCTTCGTTCCTGCGGTGGTATCTGTCGCGTTGCTGACGTTCGTCGTGTGGCTGTTCATGGGGAAGGAGATCGGGTTCTCACTGCTCATGGCAGTCTCGGTCCTTGTGATAGCGTGCCCGTGCGCCCTGGGCCTGGCCACCCCCGCGGCGATAATGGTGGGGCTCGGGAAGGCTGCGGAGATGGGCATCCTGATAAAGGGCGGCGAGGTCCTCGAGGCGGTGAGAAAGCTCGACACGGTCGTATTCGACAAGACGGGCACGCTGACTGTCGGTAAGCCGTCCGTCGTGGAGATCGTCGACCTGGCAGGCTTAGGGGAGGAGGAGATCCTGAAAATAGCAGCCACGCTCGAGGGCGGATCGGAGCACCCGCTCGCTGCTGCGGTGATCGAGAGGGCGGCAGGGCTCCCCCGCTACGAGCTCAAGGAGTTCGAGGCGTTCCCCGGGGAGGGGATCAGGGGCAAGGTGGACGGGAGGGAGGCTGCCATCGGGAACAGGAAGGTCATGGGCAGGCTCGGGATCGCTATGGGCGAGGCTGAGGAAGTGGCTGCCAGGCTCGAGTCTGAGGGGAAGACGGTCTCGATACTGGCGGCGGACGGGAAGGTCATCGGGATGATAGCGATGATCGACAAGCCGAAGCCGGATGCCAAGGAGGCCGTGGAGGGGCTCAAGAAGGAGGGGCTCGAGGTCTACATGCTCACTGGCGACAACGAGAGGGTCGCGAAGGCGATTTGCAGGGAGATCGGGATCGGGAAGTACTTCGCCGAGGTCTCTCCGGGGGAGAAGGCCCAGGCAATATCCAAGCTCCAGTCCGAGGGCAAGGTAGTCGCATTCGTGGGGGACGGCATAAACGATGCGCCGGCGCTGACGCAAGCCGATGTGGGCATAGCGATCGGGAGCGGGACCGAGATAGCGAAGGAGGCGGGCGGGATTATCCTGGCCAGGGAGGACCTGTTGGGAGTTGTATCAGCTATCCGCCTGGGGAGAAAGACAATGAGCAAGATCAGGCAGAACATGCTCTGGGCTCTCGCCTACAACTCCGCGGGAATACCGATTGCGGCGGGCGTGCTTTACCCGTACCTGACGCTCAGGCCCGAGATTGCAGCCCTTGCGATGTCGCTCAGCTCGGTCTCGGTCGTCTCGAACTCGCTCCTGCTCAAGAGATACAGGGAGTGACGCGAGTCGGAAAAGCCCGAGTGGGTTTGCAAAAATGTTGGAGCGGTCATTCCTTTATTTTTTCCAGCAGGATCGAAGGGCAGATCCTCTTGATGCCCTGAACCGAACTGATCTTTGAGAGGGTCTGCGCGAGATCGCGCCCGTCCTTGCCCCAGATCTCGGCCATGATCATGTGGTCGCCGGTCGAGGTGGCCACATACCTGACCTCCTCGAACTCCGCCAGCTTCTGTGCGGTCTCCAGGAGCATCCCCGGGTCGACATCGAAGCCCACGACTGCAATGGTGTTGTATCCGACTTTGAGGTTGTCAACGATTATTGTGAACTTCTTGATTACGCCGCGTTCCCTCAGCGTGAGTACCCGTTTCCTTATCGTAGACTCGTTCTGACCGAGCTGCCGCGCAAGATCCGAGTATGAGAGGCTTGCATCCTTCTGCAGCACATCGATTATTTTCACATCGAGCTCATCAAGAGACATGTCCAGCACCGCTTAACGCTGTTCCAAGGTGTTATATAACCTTTTAGAAGAAGATCCCTTTAAAAAGGCAACACCGCTAATTGTAGTGGGAACTCGTATGACTTTCAAGATGCGCGAGGTGTATTATTTCGAGAAGCCTGGGCCGCAGAACACCGACCTGGTGGTGGAAGTGGTCACGAAGCACATCGAGAGGAGCGGCATAAGGGACCTCGTCGTCGCGAGCTCGACCGGGAAGACAGCGCTGGAGTTCGCGAGGGCGCTCAGGGACGAGACCAGGATAGTCTGCGTCTCCGACGGCCCGTACAGGAGGGAGATGGGCTTCGAGTGGCCATGCATGGACCCGAGTGCCAAGGAGGAGCTCGAGAACCTCGGGGTCATCGTGCTCGACTCAGCGCCATACGTGCTCCACGGTTCCCTGTACGAGGGATCCGGGGCAGACATCCCGACGCCGACGAAGACCTTTAGGGACACCCTCTACGCCTTCGGTCAAGGGATGAAGGTCGCGGTCGAGGTCGTCCTCTGCGCGGTCGATTGCGGGGTCCTGGAGCCGTACAAGGACGTGATAGGAGTCGGGGGCAGCGGCGACGGTGCGGACACGGCCATCGTGTTGAGGTCCACCTTCCCCGGGACCGTCTTCTCCAGAGACAAGGACAAGCGGCTGGAGATCAAGGAGATACTCGCGATGCCGCTTGAGAAGAAGTGGTGGGACTAGGCATCCCTTTTTTCAACCTGTACCTTTGCCACCTGTAGTATGCAGCTAATGCCGAGACGGCCCTCTCGGGTATCGGGTACGAAGGCATGCCGCGCTCGTCCAGCTCCTGCATCGCCTCGTTGCACTGGGTGCCGCCGATGAAGCTGGTCACCACCGTTTTCTCGCAGCCTTGGGCTTCGCAGCCGTCTGCTATTGCCTTGGCTATGGAGACGGGATCGGTGATCGCGGTCTGGCAGTAGAGCACAATGACGGACCCTATACGGGGATCCTTCAGCGCGAGCTCGACCGACCGGGCGTAGCTCTCCTCGTACGCCTGCCCCGTCAGGTCCACGGGGTTCTTCGAGTTCCCGAAGACGGGCATGAGCCGCTTGAACGACTGCTGGAGGTCCTCGGGCAGCTGCCGGATCGGCACGCCAGACTCCTCGCAGGCGTCCGCAGCCATCACGCCGACCCCGCCGCCGTTGGTTATTATGAGGCAGTTGTCGTTCAGCGGGGGAGGCTGCAGGGTCATCAGCTTAGCCCAGTCGAAGGCTTGGGCAAGGTCGGACGCCCTGAGGGCGCCGCACTGCCTGAACGCGGCGTCGTATACCGCGTCGGATCCGGCCAGGGACCCCGTGTGCGAAGAGGCCGCAGATGCTCCGGCGCCGGTCCTTCCGGACTTGAGCACGATCACCGGCTTGCTGAGGCTCGACCTGCGCATCGAGTCGAGGAGCCTCCTCCCGTCCTTTGCGCCCTCGATGTACATCAGGACGGCCCCTGTGTTCCTGTCCTCCGAGAAGAAGTCCAGGACGTCCGCCTCCTCGATGTCCGCCTTGTTGCCCATGCTGACTACGGCAGACACGCCGATCCTGTAGAGGTTCGTCCACCCCATCATCGCGATGCCCAGGGCGCCGCTCTGCGTCACGAAAGCTATCCTGCCTGGGAAGACCCTCGAGAGGCCGAAGGTCGCGTTCATCTTCGACGGGGCATAGTAGAGCCCGAAGATGTTCGGACCCAGTATGCGCATCCCGTGTTTCCTGGCGG
>JARYLH010000006.1 GCA_029907755.1 Candidatus Methanosuratincola sp. | reverse complement strand
GCTTCAAGTTCTTCCTCGAGGGGCTCGTGGACGTCAGGGAAGGGCTCGCCAGGAGGGGGATCGCGCTGCACCTCAGGAATGGGAGTTTTGAGAGGGTCATGCCCGAGTACGCTTCTGATGCGTACACGCTGGTCTCTGACGCTGCATATCTCCCGGCGATGAGGGAGATCAGGGGAAAGCTCTACGGGAGTTCAGAGTCGGGGATCATAGAGGTCGAGCCCAACGTCTTGGTCCCGGTGAAGGCGGCGAGCAACAAGATGGAGTACGGAGCATACACGCTGAGGCCGAAGATAAGGAGGCTCGCGCCCCTGTACGAGAAGGATTTCACGACCCGCAGGTACAGAGGGGAGAGGCTCGACGACGAGCTTGACTTCGATCCATCAGCAGACCGCGCGAAGATCTTGGAGGGCGCAGAGCGTGTGCCCCCCTGCAGCTCGGTGGGCGGCAGCAGCCGGGCATCCAAGCTTCTCGAGGATTTCGTTGAGAAAAAGTACCACTCCTTCGCCGCACTCAGGGGAGACCCGGCAGCCCAGGCAGAGTCAGATCTCAGCCCCTACCTCCACTTCGGCCACATAAGCCCGCTCGAGATCCTGGAGAGAGCTCGGCGGAAAGGCGCACCCAACGGGAACTACGGAGCCCTCTTCGAGCAGCTGGTCGTGAGGAGGGAGCTAGCCCACAATTTCACGCTGTACGCGAGGGGAATCAGTGGCCCCCTCGACTTCATCCCCGGCTGGGCCGCGGAGACCCTGAAGGCACACGAAGGGGACCGGAGGGATTATGTGTACAGCCTGAGCGAACTCGAGGGGGCGAGGACGCACGACAAGTACTGGAACGCGGCACAGTCCGAGCTCCTCAGGAGAGGGAAGATACACAACTACATGAGGATGTACTGGGGGAAGAAGATAATCGAATGGTCGGAGGGGATCGATCGGGCGTACCGGGCGATGGTCTATCTGAACAACAAGTACGCCCTCGACGGCAGGGATCCGAACAGCTACGCCGGCATCGGGTGGTGCTTCGGGCTGCACGACCGGCCGTTCAGGGAGAGGGAGGTTTTTGGCAAGGTCCGTTACATGTCCGAGGGCGGTTTGGGCAGGAAATTTGACATGGAGGCATACCTCGGGAGGATAGGCGGCACGGGGCTGGCGGAGCGGTCGGGCGCGAATGGAGGCGCCTGATGTTAAAGGCTTAATTGCCAGTGCGCACATCTGCTAATGGTGAATTTTATGAAGGTCTTGGTCGTTTACGATTCTGTCTCCACCTCCAAGGTCACGATGAAGGTTGCGCAGACAATCGCGGAAGAGATGAAGGCAAAAGGGCTGGAAACGGATTGCCTCTACTGCAAGGACTTGGGAAAAGAGAAGGTCAAGGGATACGGCTCCCTGATAGTCGGTGCGCCTACAATGGCATTCCGACCGTCAAGGGACATAACCGAGTTCCTCGACTCGCTCGAAGCCGAGGATGTGAAAGGCAAGAAGGGGGCGGCATTCGACACCCAGATAAAGTCGGCGCTTAGCGGCAACGCCGCGAAGGGAATCGAGAAGAGGATTTCGGGGCTGGGCGCCTCCATCTTCAAGCCCCACCTGGTCGCATACGTCGAGGGGAAAGGCAAGAACTCTTGGGAGCTAAGGGAGGGCGAGCTGGAGAATGTCAAGAAATGGGCGCAGGAGGCTGCAGAAGCCATCCTTGCGGAGTGAGTGGGAGAAGGCGCCGGGGGACGGGATTTCTAATCGCAGCCTAGTGCCCGATTGGGTGATCGATACGAGGTTTGCGCCCATGGAAAATGGCGCGCCGCAAACGCCACGCACTGAGGACTGAATTACGCGGCTGTGCCGCGTTCAAAAACTATCAAAATAGGATATCCGAGTTAGGAAAATGCTCGCATTTCTTTGCTTTGCTTTTGTGGCTACTTCTTAGCCACTACCCATGTCATTGTCTTCCTGCGCGGTTTATTGAAGGGGCCGCCCGTGATCTTCCTTTTCCTGTCGAATTTCTTCTTCCAGTGCCCAGTAGATTCTGGCATTTATATTAACTCCGCACAGCAAGTAGGCATCCCCTACTGATAAAGTCGACTGCTTCAGTTGCCCCTCATGAATCCCAGCCCAGGGAAGTGGCCCTAGCCTCGATTCCCTGCAATCCGCAGAATAACTATAATGATAAATAATTGTAATTATTAAATAAGCTTATATTCAAGATTTGAGCATCTTTACGTATGCCAACATCAGGGCTGGATAAGTCAATTGCTGGCACATTTTTTGGAAATGGAGATCCGCAACTTGGCAAACATAATTTTGCGGAAAGGCGTGATGCCGGACCGCCGCGGTTGGACTCCGGGAGTGCCAGTCGGAGTGCTCACACCGCTGAAAAGGGAGGGGAGCGTGGAGCCTCCCGTTCGACCGAACTGACAAGCCCGCGAAAACCGCCAGGCGGGGACCCGGAGGCGGTGGATTCCGGCGGAGGAGAGGTGGCAGAGGGGGCAGAGAGGGCAGAGAGGGCAGAAAGGGGAGTCGACAGGTACGGGGCTTACTGGAGAAAGCTGAAGAGGATCACCGTGGTCTGGATGCTCGCATGGACCGTTCCGGCGATCATCATGCACCTGCCCATAGGAGCGGCGAGCCAGGTCATAATACTCAACGGAATACCCCTGCACTGGTTCAACGCAGCCTTCCTGGCGATCGTGGTCGGGATTGCGCTCATCTTCATGTACGCATACGTGATGGACAGGACGGACAGGGCGTTCAAGGGGGCTTGAACTGGTGTTCTTGGGCAAGCGGACGTTCGCAGTCTTCGCGATCGCCTACATCGCGGTTGTGGCAGGGCTCGCCTTAACCGGAAGTACCTTCATGGCAGCCGCGGCTGCACTCTTCGGTTCTCTCTTCCTCTACATGATCATCGCGTTCCTGATGAGGACTAGGAGTGCGGGGGACTTTTACGTAGCGGGCAGGAGCATAGGCGCGCTCCCGATCGGCTCTTCGATAGCCTCCAACTGGATGAGCGGCGCGTCATTCGTCTCCATGGCAGGGACGATCGCCCTCCTCGGCTTCGACGGGATGCCATACATACTCGGATGGACGCTCGGCTACTGCATAGCCGCGTTCATGATAGCGCCATTCATCAGGAAGTCCGGAACGTACACGGTCCCCGAGTTCATCGAGACCAGGGCCTCCAACTGGCCCCTCGCCAGGGTCACCGCGGTCCTGATGCTGATCATCATCTCTTTCACATACCTGGTGGCCCAGCTCGTCGCCACCGGCGTGATCGTGGGCAGGTTCCTGGGACTCCCGGCTATATTCGGCGCCATCCTGGCATCTGCGATTGTGGCCATCTTCGCTGGCACGGGTGGCTGGAAGTCCATCGTCTGGGTCAACGTTGCGCAGTACTGGATCCTGATAGTCGCTTACTGGGTCGCATTCCTCGGCGCTGCCTATGTCGCAGGGATCTTCAACCCGTGGCCGCACTTCGGGTACGGCGAGCTCCTCAGCCAGCTCGAGGCGAAGGAGGTCGCGAACGGTCTTGCGGCGTTCACGGAGCCCTTTGTGAAGGCATTCGGGGGCGGGACAGGGCACGCGAACTGGCTCCTCTCAGCCCTGTGCCTCATGCTTGGGACCGTAGGCCTCCCGCACGTCCTCTCCCAGTTCTACCTGGTGAAGAACGTGAAGACCGCGAGGTACGGGGTCGGATGGGGGCTCACATTCATCGCCTTGCTCTACGTCACGGCGCCGGTCTACGCGATCCTTGCCAGGTACGCCTTCTCGGGGGTCTGGGGGATGCCGATAGACCAGGCCCTGGATCTCTCATGGATCCAGAAGTGGATCCCCACCGAGCTGATAAAGCTGGCGGACCTGAACGGCGACGGCCTGATCCAGCCGCCAGAGCTCTCTTTCCACAACGACATAGTCGTGGTCGGGATGCCGGACATGTTCGGGCTCCCCTGGTTCTTCGCCGCAATCGTGGCGATCGGAGGGATGGCTGCGGCGCTCAGCACCGCGAACGGGCTGATAATGGTGATGGCTGTCGGCGCCACGAGGGACATATACAAGAGGTTCATAAACCCAAAGACCACGGAGCGGAGGGAGCTCTGGATCGGGAGGGGGATGGTCGTTCTCCTCTCGCTGCTGTCCGGCGCCTTCGGGGCATTGGCGCTCCAGGACAAGACGTTCTCCACATACGTCGCATTGCTGGTGGGCTGGGCATTCGTCTTCGCGGCTGCGTCGTTCACGCCCGTAGTGATACTTGGGATCTTCTGGAAGGGGCTCAACAAGTACGGTCTCGTTGCGGGGATGGTCTGCGGGATGGCGATTGCGCTGCCCTACGTCATCGGGGTCGGCCTCATGGGGATGACGCCGGTCGCGGTAATGGGGAACAGGATCGGCACCCTGGCGTGGGGGACGATAGCCTTCTTAGCGAACCTGCTCTCCTCGGTCCTGGTCTCGCTCGCGACTGGAGGGAAGAAGGCTAACAAGCCCGAGACAATCAGGTTCGTCGAAGAGCTGAAGACCCCTGAGTGATCGGGGTGGAAATGGGGGTGGAGATGTGAGCGGTGAGGGGGAGCCTGAGAGGGGCAGCGAGCCGCTGAAGAAGCTGGCACTTAGGGGGCTCGTCTGGGCGATGTCTGACGTGCCAATAAGGACCGCGGCGAAGATGATGCACCTGGAGGGGGTCTCGTCGGTCGTCGTGGTCGAGGGGGGAAAGCCCATAGGGATACTCACCGACTCCGACCTCCGGGAGGTGGTCGCTGAGGGGGTGGACGTGGGCTTGAGCATCGGCGAATACCTTAGGGGGAAGCCGGACAGGCTCCCTGGCTTGGTGACGGTCGAGATCAACGAAGGGATCCACGAGGCGCTCTCGAGGATGCTGGAGCACAGGATAAAGCACACACTGGTCACCGAGGAGGGGAAGGTGCGCGGGGTCGTTACGATAGGCGACCTCGCGTACAGGCTCGGGCCTTTCCACATCTACTACGTGATCAGGCTGCGGCGGGCTAGGAGTTTGGGCGAGGTAAAGGACATAGTCGCTGAGTTCAAGGACGAAATAATAAAGAGCGCGCTCATCGCCTCCAAGAGGGGCGGCATGACGAGGAGCACGGCGTTTTTCGAGAGCATCAGCCAGGTTGTGGACGCTGCCCTGATGGCGGTCGCGAACATGAAGGGCGGCATCCCGGAGGGTGCGGTCTATGCGGCGAGCGGGAGCTGGGGGAGGAAAGAGCAGTTCGTGCTCACCGACAGGGACACGCTGGCGGTTTACGAGGAGGGATCCGCGCGCGTGGGGGAGCTCAGGTCCTGGGTGGAGAGCCTCGAGGACAGCATGGACGAGGTCGGCTTCCCCCAGTGCCAGCACGGGTACACTGCCAGGAAGCTCCTCTTCGGGCGCCAGGAGCTGCTGGGCCTCATCGACAGTTGGGCAAGCGACCCCCAGAGGTTTGCGGTCGAGCTGTCGATCATCGCGGACTCTAGGGCGGTGCTAGGGGACAGCAGGATCCTCGAGGTGGTCAAGGATGCCTTGACGAAGAGGCTCCACAGGAACCGCCTCTTTGTCGCCCAGTCCCTCATGTACAAACCCCCGCTCTCCCCCCTCGGGATCCCCAAGTCCTTCGACTTCAAGTCGAAGGCAGCTGCCCCCCTGGAGTACCCGGTAAGGGGGCTGGCGGTTACGAACAGCATAACCGCGACCCCCACGTCGGAGAGGATAGAGCAGTTGGGGAAGCGCAAGGTGATTTCGACGGAGCTGAGCCGGGAGCTCCTCCAAAGCTACGAGATAATCATGGGCTTCAAGATGGCTTCCCAGCTGTTGACACAGGGGACGGTCGAGACGTCTGCACTCACGCCGGTCGAGATCGGGATGATCAAGCAGGCCATGAGGACCGTCAAGCTCTTCCATAGCCACATAGAGAGGTCGTTTGTTTGAAGGTGGATCGCCCATGTTCCCCCCAGCAGAGTACCTCTCAAAGGTGAAACCCTTCTCCCTGCTCCAAAAGGGGGAACTCGCGGAGCTCGTGGGCAAGATGGATGTTGGGTTCTACAGGGAGGGGAAGCAGGTATTCAGGCGCGGGGAGAATTCAGGGAGGCTCTACTTCGTGAGGGAGGGGAGGATCGGGCTCTTCTCGGAGGCGGGCCTGGAGGAGGTCGCCGAGGAGGACGAGCTGATCGGCATCGAGGGCGCCCTCGGCACCGGATGGAGACCGGAGTATGACGGGAGAACCCTCGAGGACTCGGTGATCTTCGAGCTGGATTCTTCAGCCGTGAGGCTCATGGCTGGGAGGAACGAGGCATTCAGGAGCTACGTCGAGAGGCTGAGTTCGAGGAGGTTCCTCGAGCTTTTGGGGGGATCCAGCCTGCGGGAGGCGGAGGGGGGACTGCACAAGCCGGTTAGCCAGATCGTAGGCAGGAGCCCAGTCTTCTGCTCAAGGGAGGAGAGGCTCATCGACGCGATCAGGCTCATGGTCGAACAAAGGGTGGGGAGCGTCATGGTCGTTGGTCCGGGTATGGAGCCCGTCGGGATAGTGACCCACTCGGACGTGCTCAGGCACATCAGCAGTGGAGCCAGGATCCTGGAGCCGGTCGAGCGGGCAATGTCCTCGCCGGTAATCACGGTCGGGTCGGGGTCATCGGTGCTGGATGCGTATGTGAAATTCGTTTCCAACGGGGTCAACCACCTCGCAGTAGTCGAGGACGGAAGGTTGGCAGGGGTGATATCTATAAAAGACCTCATCTCGAGCCTCGAGGTCCACACCCACTTCTTCAGGGTTATGAAGGGGGCGGCGGGGGCGATCGCCGGCGGACCCGCTTCGCCACAGAGGGGGATGGACGAGGTGATCAAGAACGCCTCAAGGCGCGGACTGGATTACCCCTCAATCTCGGCGATAGTGGCAAAGCTAGCGGACTCTGCGGCAAAGAAGGCGATTTCCCCATGGTTCGGGGACCCAGGGGCTAGGGCCGCGGCGATGTTCACGGGCGAGCTGGGGAGGGGCGAATTCAGCTTCCCCCTCCAGGCGGATCTGCTAGTTGTCGGCTGCAAACAGGTTGAGGGGATCAAGGAGGCTCTCTCGGAGGCAGGGATCAATGCCAGGAAGGTCGAGTGCTGCGATGCGGACATTCAGGGCTTTCTGAAGAGTCTCCGACCAGACAGGATCCTCGACCTGATCGACGCGCGCTACATCTTGGGGGACAACCGCGCCTGCCTCAAGTTCAGGGACGCACTGAGGGAGCTGATGGGTCAAGGAGCGCTGGAGGGGGAGGCGGTGACTGCCGCTGGCAGCTGCGGGGAGGCGGAGGTGCTCCTCAGGGAGATCGCCGACACGGTAAAGATACTGGCTTGCCGGCACGGCGACATGGTACCCAAGCCCACTTGGGAGAGGCTCGAGACGCTCGGTAGCCAAGACCTCATCCCGTGGGAGCTTTCTGTGACGCTAAGGGAGGCGTACATAGCCCTGAGGACCTTTGAGTTGACGGGCAAAGTTTGCGGTGATCAGGGAAGGCTGGACAAGAATGTCAACAAGAAGGTCGTTAAAACGGCGGTGGAGCAGACGAAACGCTTGAAGGAAATGATGAGTTGGGGCTGAGCGATGGCTGATCAGGCTCTTGAAGAAGGGGACTTTGCGGCAGTGGATCTCGAAACGACGGGACTGAGACCGGGCTCGGACGAGATCGTGGCAATTGCGATCATACCGATGAAGGGCTACAGGATCCTCCTCGGGAGCGCCTTCCACACCCTCGTGAAGCCTGGCAGGCTCGATGGGAAATCGATAAAATTCCACGGCATATGCCCGAGAGATCTCGAAGGCGCGCCTTCTTTTGAGGAGGTCTCCGGGAAGGTGCGGGCAATTCTGGAGGGGAAGACGATGATTGGGTATGCCACAGACTTCGACAGGGCATTCCTGGTGGAGAGGTACAAAAAGCTAGGCAGGATCGCAGATCCGATGCCGTCGTTCGACAGGGGCATCGACATCGCAAGGGTCGAGGCGTGGCTGTTGAGGAGGGAGGGGATCCCCGTGCCGCGAAGGATCGGCTTCGAAGACCTCCTAGAAAGGTACAGGCTAAACCCCGCTTCCAGGCACGACGCGCTCAGCGACGCGTACCTCGCCGCGAGCATCTTTCAGAGGCAGCTAAAGAGGGCATCGGAGCGCGGCGCCACAATCCAGGAGTTGAAGGACCTGAGGGACCCAGACCTCCAGTTTTAGGGGCGATTTCTACGGTTGCACAAGGGTCAGATTGGCGAGGTGGTTCTCTCGAGGACCAGTTTCCCGGTCCTCTCGACCCATTCAACATGACGGGAAGGACGCGGACACCATCCCACCCCCGAAAGGTTTGGGGTTACCTAGTTGCAGGCGCTCTTCATTGCGTTCCATCCGATCTGGCAAAGACCGAACCGTCTGCCTCGTGTGCTGCCCCCACCGGCACATTGTAAAAGGGACCGCCGGGAAAGGAAAACATATATATCTTAGTAACTAAGATATCTAAGTCAGTGGTTTGTATGTGTCACGGAAGGGAAGGCATGTTCGGGGAAGGGATCGGGGGAGGATCCGATCAAAGGTGTGGACCTCCATGTGGATGTGGTCCGCGTATGGGGCATCCTGGATTCAGGCAAACGCTTGGCAGAGAGGCGGCTCCAAAGGGGCTTCTACACCTAGCCATACTGGACATACTGAGGGAGAAGGAGCTGCACGGGGGCAGCATACACCAGAGCCTGAAGGAGAAGTTCGGAGTTGAGCCCGCAAAGTCGATCGTTTACATAATGCTGAGGAGGATGGAGAGGGCGGGGCTCGTGGTGTCTGATTGGGACACGTCTGAGAGCGGTCCAGCGAAGAGAGTGTATAGGATAACCCAAGAAGGGATGGACTACCTCGAGGAGGCGACTGTAAGGCTCAAAAGCGCGGCAAGAATAATAAGGATCCTCCTGGGCGAAGAAGAGGGTTCTAATGCCCAACGCAGTTGAGTTGTCTGGCATTACAAAGAGGTACGGCGATCTCGTTGCGGTCGACCACGTAAGCTTTGAGGTAAGGGGCGGCGAGATATTCGGGTTCTTGGGCCCAAACGGGGCAGGTAAGACCACTACGATCGGCATGCTGACGGGTATCGTGACCCCCACAGAGGGCACAGCTAAGATCTTCGGGCACGACATCCAAAAGGAGGCAAAGGAGGCGAAGAGATGCATAGGGATAGTCTGGGAAGAGTCTAATGTATACCCTGAGCTCACTGCTTGGGAGAACTTGAACTTCTCGGGCGAGATCTACCACGTGTCAAAGAGGCAGAGGGAGGCTAAGGCGCTTGAACTG
The DNA here is from genome assembly GCA_029907755.1 of Candidatus Methanosuratincola sp. Lineage (GTDB taxonomy): Archaea > Thermoproteota > Methanomethylicia > Methanomethylicales > Methanomethylicaceae > Methanosuratincola. The sequence continues at coordinate 14,890 of JARYLH010000006.1, read as the reverse complement.
TTGGACAAGTTCGGGCTATCTGCGAGGAAGAACGACAAGGTCAGGGGCTTCTCGAAGGGTATGAAGAGGCGTGTCGCGATCTCGATGGCGCTGATCAACAGTCCGCGGCTCCTTTTCCTCGACGAGCCAACGGCAGGTCTCGATGTCCAGAGCAGCATTGTGATCAGGGAGGCGATCAGGGAGGAGAACAGAAGGGGCACCACTGTTTTCCTGACCACCCACAACATCGAGGAGGCGAACCAAATGTGCGACAGGATTGCGATAATCAACAGGGGTAAGATCGTCGCAATTGACAGGTCGGAAAGCCTGAAGGGAACCATAAGGAGCGCGCAGTCTATCCAAGTCTCCTTTGGAGGGGCTGAAATCGGCGAGGCAGATCTCGGTAAGATACCTTCCGTGAGGAGGGTGCTCAAGGAAGGCGACAAGTTCAGGCTCTTCACAGAGGACCCGCCCGCAGCATTGGAAGGGATCTGGGAGTGCGCGCGCAGTCACGGGATCAGGATATTGGAACTCAACACGCTTGGACCTACCCTCGAGGACGTATTCATCAACCTGACAGGGGCAGCCCAAGAAGGGAGGAGGGCTTAGATGGCACAGTGTTCCAGGAAATCCTCGGTACTCGAGGAGCTGGAGGCTGCATGGGCAATAGCCAAGAAAGACATCAAGATCTATTACCTGAAGGCACCGACGCTTATGTTCGCAATACTCTTCCCCTTCGCGATGTTCTTTGCCTTCGCCGTTGGAAGGGAGATGCCGGTTGCCACGCTGGTCCCTGGCTTGGTCGCTATAACCGTCTTCTTCAGCGCCTCGTCCATTGGGCCGTCGGCACTGCCTTTGGAGAGGAGGATAAAGGCGTACGACAGGCTTGTGTGCGCTCCAATATCCCCCTACACAGTGATGGTGGGCAAGGTGCTCAGCGGTGCCATATTCGGCCTCCTCATCGGTTCGGTCATACTTGCGGCAAGCCTACCGGTCTTCGGGTTGCGGATAAGCAGCCTGCCCGGGCTCCTGTTCGGGCTTGTTCTAGCATCTTTCTGCTTCTCGATGCTCGGGATAATGCTCGCCATGCTTCCGCGCGAGAATCCTGGAGATGTGATGCTGCTTCTGAACTTCATCAGGCTCCCCCTCATATTCATCAGCGGCATTTTCATAAAGATCGAAACGCTGCCGTACTGGGGACAGGTAGCCTCCGCATTATCGCCACTAACCTATGCCAACGACCTCATGAGGCTCGGCTTGGAAGGAACGTCGGCGTTCGATCCACTACTAAGCGCGGCTTTACTCGTCGGTTTCTTCGCAGCATTCCTTTTCATCGGCAGGAGGATAGACTTGAAATTCCGGGAGTGAGTTGCCAGATCTGGGCACCGGGATCCTAGGCAATAGTAAAAAAAGCATGGGATCCTTCCCCTTTCTTTCCCATCAATTTGATTTCTACACGCTAATTTTCATTCCCGAATTTCTGTTTTTAGGCATTCTTCATGACCTTGCTGACCCCCGGCCCAGGCGCTGGAATATCCTGTAAAACACGCTGGCATTGACCGTCTGGAACGCCGCGGATATCGCTATCGGGAGTGCGGCACCAGGCCCGAAGGAGGCAAAGGCAACCCCCATGGCGAGCGGTAGGTGCTTCATCCCCGAGCTGTAGACTATCGCGTTTGTCTCGCCTAGCGGCAAGTGGAGGGCCTTCGAGCAAATCAGGTGGGAGAGCCCGAACGCAATTGGGAAGAGGATGATGGGCGGGAGCACCAGCAGCATAACTATGGAGAGGTCGCCCGGCACCATTGCCATGTTTATTGCGAGCATCGAGAACATCAGGATCATCGCTGTGATTGCTGAGACTGGCGGGAAGACAGGGAGGTACTTTGGCAGGGACTTCCCGAGCTTAGACTCAAGCGCTTGGCGGGTAAGGATCCCGAGGATGAGCGGGATTGCGAGGACTGTTGCGATCGACCAGAGGAGGTCTGCAGTATTCACGCTCACGTAAACCCCTGCTAGGAGGGCGGTTAACCCTGGTATGGTGATTATCCCCAAGATCATTGTGAGCGCTGCCAGGATCAGCGCAAGCGGGACGTCCCCTTTCAGGAGCCCGGTCCACACCACGTTCATCCCTGCGCAAGGGACGGTCCCCATCAGTATGAAGCCGGCTGCCCACTCCGGCCTCGACGAGAGGAACGCCAACGCGAGGAAGAAGCAGAGAAGCGGCAGCAGGACGAAGTTCAGCAGCAGCCCCAGCGTGATCTGCTTGAGCTTCTTGGTCACCTGGACGAGCTCCCTGAACCTTATCGTGACGGTCATCGCATAGACCATTATGCTCACCAGGGGAAGCATCAGCGGCTTGAGCGACTGGACCTGCGAGGGGGCAGTGATGCCGGTCAATATGCCGAGGAAGACCATCGAGAATACCATGTATGAGTAATTCCTCTGGATGAAAGAGGCTACCCTTTCAATGCCAGAGGGGCGTTTGCCATGCTGCGACGTAGCAGGAGCCCCGGCTGCCCCTGTTTTTTCCAGGCCTGAAGGGTTGGACGTCCTGATGCACCTGCGGTCAGAGGGCTGCGTCTTTCATTACGATCTCGGCTATGCGCTTCACGTCAGCCTGATAGATGTCGAGCGTCGGCACCTTCTGCAGGTACTTCGAGATGTCGATCGCATACCCTATCTTGACCCCAGCCTTCTCCAGCACCTTGGAGGCGCAGCGGTTGCCGCACCCGTCTATGACGATGTTCTTCTTGGCTTTTCCAGCGATCTCCAGATGGGGCTTCGAGCCTGCAGCCACAGCTGTCGTACAGCACATCCTCGCCTTGTCCATGTTGGTGAGGAGGACGCCGACTTCGTGCCCTATCTGACCGACGTTAGCAGCACCGTCGCAGACCCAGATTATGTTCTCGTGCTCAGCGACCTTGTAGCAGAGCGGGAGTATTTTGGGAGCGGCTGCTTTTGTAGGTTCAGCATTCTCATCAGCCGTATTTTTCACCTCCTATTTCTTAGCGAGCCTTTGTCTCACGTAGCCAATCTTGTCAATATTCTCTGCGATCTCCCCGATCTGCTCCCCGGGGATGCCAATCAGCACGCCATCGTCTGAATACTCGAGCCCGGTTGGTTTGGCAGCCATCCTCGCAGATTCGCAGGCGAAGGAGATGTTCAGATCGCCGAGGTAGGGCCTGACCGTCAGCGCAGCGCAGACCTGCCTGGGCGCGGAGATCAGGCTCTCGACCCACCCTCCCCTTTCGAACAGTGACGCATGCACAACCTCGAGCGCCCTCCTCGGAAGCGTTTCCATAAGTACCACGTCAGGATCGATGGGAGACTTTTCCAGCGGGGATATCAAGGTCGCGTAGACGCTCCCAGGCGCTAGCCCGGGGGACTGCTCCACAGACCTGGTTGCAGCCCTTGGTGAGGCGAACGATGACTTGTTGGTGTAGAACTCTCCTGTCCTCTCTTCGTCTGGGATCTTAGCCAGACCGAGCGCCGCAGCGCCTCTCCTGCAGGCGTGGGCGCAGTCCCTGGCGAAGAAGACGTTGCCCAACATCGCGTGCTTCACCATGGCGCAATAAAACATAGGCTTCTCGAGCTCCGCAACTCCTTGCGGTACGTCGGATGCCCTTCGGACGAGGCTCACTGCGATTGGTGGGAACTTGAGACCGAGCAACTCGGTCAATTTTTTCTGTATTGTCGCGTAATTCTGCTTCATTACGATTACCTGACAACAATAACCGTGTAGGACTTAATAAGTTCATCGTTGTATTACAATATTTGAATATTAAGACATTTAAGCGTTCCCCCGATCGTAAATGACTGCTTAACCAATCTTGGAATAATTTTTATCAAGACCATTCGACTTGAAATTTGGGGGTTTTAAATGCAATAGAGCCCATTTCCCATGATTCGGAAACGCCTACATCAATAAACTTCAGGCAATGAGGAATGGAACCAAGAAATTGAAGATGTATCCGGTCAGGGTTGCGATTGCGAATATGCTGGCAATATATGCAATCAACAGCTTTCTCTTGAAGATAGAAGTCAGCAGTGTGAGCTCTGGGATGCTCGCCCCAGCGCCTCCGATTATTAGGGCCATTATAGTCCCGATTCCAACGCCCTTCTCTGTCAAGACGTAACAGATCGGTATCATAGTTTCGGTCCGCACATACATGGGGATGCCGATGGCAGCAGCAACCGGTACTGCAAATGGATTCGACGGGCCTGCATAGGTTGCCAGCAGATCCTCAGGGACAAAGCCGTAAATGAAGGCGCCTATGCCCACGCCTATCAGGATGTACGGGATCATCTGAAAATAAAGGCTCTTTGTGAAACCCCACGAATATCTCATCTTCTGCTTAAGCGCCCCCCACCGTTTGCTACCTTCAGAAGTGTTGGTTTCAGCGTCATCGTGCCCTCCCACGACCCTTACCTTCTTCAGGTATGACTTTAGGCCAAATTTATCGAGCAGCCACCCTGCTAAGATTGCACCAAAGAAGGTGAAGGCAATGTAAAGGAGTGCAACTTTAGGACCAAACATCACGAAGAACAGGGAGACCACCGCTAGATTGAAAACGCCAAGGGGCGACGCGATAAGGAATGACATAGCTATTCGAAATGGGACGCCAATGTTGATCAGACCAATCAGGGCAGGTATTGTTGAGCAGGAACAGAAAGGCAAGAGCCCCCCAAAAACAGAGCCCAAAACATTCCCGAAGATCCCATTGCCGTACTTAGAAAGGACGTGCTCAACTTTTTTGGGCGGGATGTAGGCGGTGATCAAGCCTATCAGAAAGCTTATGCCCAGGAACAGGGCGCTCAGCTCAAGCGAAATATAGGCGAACCAATACCCTGCAGTGATCAGCTGGTCCTCTAGCATGGGAATGCCCTCCGTTCAGCTTATTTCGCAGGCGGTTAGCTGCAGCACCCGCACGATCCTGATGATCCGGAGACCAGCATGTTCTGCTCGCTGAGCTTCTTCCAGCACTCTTGGCAAACCATGAGATAGCCCAGCTCTTTGTGGTTTGCTTCGAGTAAGCTTATCCCGCTCTTGTTGCATATGGCACATTTTGACTCCTCTTCAGGAACGATGCGCACATCACAGCACGAGGTCTTGCTTTTTTTCATAAAACGCATAATCCGTCACTATATATAGAACCTCTACATATGGGGACTATATAAATCTTCAGTTATCTTCGATGATCCTGTTGAGGAAGGGGACTACTTCCTTCCAAGCAGCATATGCCACTGAGTAGGCATTCTCCCCCTTCTCTGTTAGTTCGTAAATGATCCTGCGCCTGCCCTCAACGATTTCAGTCTTAGCCTTGACGTACTCACCATCCAGAAGCTCTTTGAGGATTGGATATATCGCACCGTAAGTAGGCGTGCAGCACCCTTTTGTGAACTCGGACACCTTTTTCAGAATAATATAGCCGTATGTAGGTCCTTCCTTCAGTGTCCGAAGGACAAGGAATTTTGAGAGGCCCATATTGATCAGAGATTTCCAGTACTCTCGACTCTCAAGAGGCATAAATTCCACAACCCTATTCTCCGGCAATTAATCAATAATATTTTTCCCCGTCACGGCATAGCACTACCCTTGCACCCTACAAGATGACGCAGAGATGGCATATGCTCCGTTTCGGGAGTATGTACCTTACCGGATAGCGACTTTGCATCCTACACAGAGATGGCATATGTAGCAGAACGATGGTGAAAAACAAATGAGTGTAGAATTTAAAAGTCGTCCGAAAGTAACCTCCTCAATCTCTGGGCATTTCATGGCAATACCTGCGAAGCTTTGGTATGGCTTTTATTCTACCACTTAAGAAGTATTATCGATAATTATGGAAGTCTTCGAGGCGATTTTGAGGAGGAGATCCGTCAGGTCCTACCTGCCAGACCCAGTCCCGCAGGAGAAGCTGAGAAGGATACTCGAAGCAGGCCGGTTATCGCCATCGGCGATGAACAAACAGCCCTGGCATTTCATCGTAGTGACCGATCCGGAGAAGAGGAAGGAGCTGGCGCACGGCAAGTTCGGGTATATGCTGAAGGAGGCTCCACTGGTAATAGTGGGTTGCGGAGACAGGGAGGCTTCCCCAAAGTGGTACAAGGTCGACACCGCTATAGCGCTCCAGACGATGGTCATAGCAGCCACGGGGGAGGAGCTTGGGACTTGCTGGGTCGGGAGCTTCGACGAGGCAATGGTCAAGGAGACCCTCAAGATACCGGACAGGTTCGAGGTAGTTGCAATGCTGGCAGTCGGGTACCCGAAGGAAGGCTTCAGCCTGACCGGGACGATAACCTCCGTCCTTAGGAAGAAGAAGGATTTTGGGGAGATCGTCAGCTACAACTGCTACGGTGAAAGCCCGAGGATCTGAACTCGGGGGTCTCCAGTTTGGGAGGCATTGGAGCTGATCCAGTCGACTATCCGTATTCAAGGTTGGGATGTGAGTTCCAGCTCAACCGCGACTTCGTTCCTGCGCAGGAACGATGGGACATAGGGCGGGTTGTAGAGCATGGCGAAAGGCTCCCCAACCGTCCTTATCCCTTCTCTTTCCAGGGCTTCCAAGAGTTCGCCCGACTTTTGCCTGAACTTGTCGGAGGACCACCTGCCTGAGAACCTGATTACCCCAAGCACCCTCGCGGGTATCTCGGAGAGCCTGACCCTGCCGTCAGCAGGATCCGGCGGGGTATCAAGGCGGTACTGGGAAGGGAGGATGAAAGACAATGACGAGGAGTCCGATATCACGGGTGCGATCATCGGTATTTTTTCGGATATTACAGGGGCTGTCATTGGAACCTTGCTGCGCTGCCGGTTTTTTCCCGAGATGTAGCTGAAGAGCAGAGAGAAAGGGTCTTCGCTGTCTCCGATAGCAGTCGCTACGACCAAGGGAGGGTATCGCCTTACTTCGACATCACCCACTTTTTTTAGAACTTCGTACTTGGGCTCCTCTACCACATATGCGAATACTCAAAGGCGGCACATATCCTTATGCGATTGAGAGGTGCCCTAATATCCATCCAGGATACCCTCGTCTCCCGGTCCTCCGGGAAGGCTTCCCCATCCGGCTCCCAGAAGGGCTAACTTCTGGCAAGTCGGGTGGGATGAAGGATCGGCTTTCGCTATTTCGAAGCTGCGGCTGGGGGATCCCTCTCCTTTGGCGGGTGGAACGGGCGACTGACCCGATCCGAGGCGGTTTTTTGATCGGGGTAAAGCCAAGTTTCAAATTTTTTCTCGAGGCAGGGGCACTAGATTAGAGGGCATCGAGCCCGTAGCATCAAACTATTATGGAACGGCATCAGTAACTATGATGGGGGCTAAATAGATTAGAGAATTCGCGATTCCCAAAGTTGTCGTCAGCAGGTGTCTCGGGTTCGAGCATTGCAGGTGGAATGCGCAGGTCATATCAAACGATTTTGTCGAACTACTGAAGAAGTACGTTGAGTTCAGGACTGCCTGCCCAGAGGTAGAGATCGGGCTTGGGGTTCCGAGGAACCCGATAAGAGTTGTTTATGATTCAGGATCCAAGTCTTTGCGGCTCATCCAGCCTGCGACGGGGTCTGACCTGACGGAGAGGATGCAAGAGTTCTGCAACAGGTTCTTGGCATCTCTTGGCGAGGTCGACGGTTTCATCCTGAAGGGGAGTTCGCCTTCTTGCGGGCTCAAGAACGTCAAAATCTACGCAGGGATAGGCAGCCCTTACGTTAAGGAGAAGGGGAAAGGGTTCTTCGGAAGGGCAGTCATTGAGAAGTACCCATGCCTCGCAGTCGAGGACGAGGAGAGGCTATCGAACCCGTTGATCAGGGAGCACTTCCTAACGAGGCTCTTCGCACTCGCAAGTTTCAGGAAGGCGCATGAGATCGGCACTGCTGCTGAACTTGTGAAGTTCCATTCCGAGAACAAGTTCCTGCTTATGGCTTACAGCCAAGGCGCCATGAGAGAGTTGGGGAAGGTGGTGGCGAACCAGAGCGCTACAGGCATAAAAAAGTCCTTCTTACAGTACCGCAAGACGCTCGAGAACGCGCTTTATCGCCCTCCCAAGAGGGGCAGCGTCGTGAATGTCTTGAGCCACATGTACGGTTACTTCTCACAGAGGCTGACCGAGGGGGAGAGGAAGTTCTTCGCCGAGGCGGTGGAGAACTACAGGAAAGGGATCGCCCCGCTTATCGTGAGCATAAATCTGGTAAGGTCCTACGCGATCAGGTTCGGGATAGATTACCTCCTTAGGCAGAGCTTCCTAGAGCCTTACCCTCTAGAGCTCATGGAGAAGCCGACGTATGACGATGACAGGGACTACTGGCGGTTCTGATCCATCAAAATTCTATACCTTAACCTTGGATTGATTGAACTGATTTCAGCCCTCTTTTCTATCCAGCGCCCGCTCTATGAATGGTAAGTAATTCCGGCTGCAGCACCTTCCGTAGGGGTTCGTGAACTTGCATAGGCCTCCCCCGCCGATGCCAGTAGCCTCAATTACCTCCTCCACGGTGTTTGCTCCGTTTCTTATGGCGCTGATTACGTCCTCTTCAGTCACTTGCTTGCAGTAGCAGAGAGGGCGAGGCGGATCGCTCTCCTTGAACGTGACCCTAGTCTTCACATCGGCTTTCGTCAGGCACCCTTTGGAAGAGTAGTAAACAACATTGCACCCAGGGTTCTCGCATATGTAATAATGGTCATCAACTATTGGCCAAACCGACTCCTTCGCATGGCAGATCACAGTAGCCTTATCCACTGAAATGCCCCGCTTTTTGCAAAGGGGGCAGGCTGGGCTGGGCACAACTCACACCTTAATAAAAGGGACGGGGGCGTGCAAATAAGCATTTGTGGCTCCTTTTTCATCCATTAGCCGTTCCCTTATCGCTTTTCCGCCTCACATCAAGTATGAGCCCCTCGTGCCCCACGATCTCCACCTCCTCGCCCTTGGGAATCCGGTATGGGGCTTTTGCGGTCCAGTATGCGCCGTCGACAAAGATTGCACCTTCCGGATCGAGGTCTGTGGAAACAGTCCCGATCCTCCCTACAAGTGCCTCAGCCCCAACCGCAGGCTTCCTGACCTGCGCCTGCCAGACTTTGATGAATACGATTCCGAAGAAAACGGCGAGGAAAGCGCCGATTATTATTGCGGAGGCCAGATCGAGCACTCCAAGCGATGAGAGGGCAACGATTACTGCGGCTGCCGCGAGGGCTATAATAAGGATCTCGTCCGAGAGGGCAAGCGTGACCTCCAGTTTCGATGGCATCCAAACCGAGCTCCCAAGAATCTCCGCTGACTCCATTTACATAGATGCGACATCCCCTAATTATTGTTTCACATTTTGAGCAGATACCTTAATCAGGAATCCTGAAGCATTCCTCTTGTGGACAATAAGATCTTAGCCTTGGCAGCCATTCTGACGCTGGCAGCGGCGCTGCCCGTCTGGGCACCCTGGCTGGACGACAATGAGCTGCACGACAGGGTGCTTAGGGAGAAGGCTGAGAAGGACGGCACAATGGGCTGGGTCATGATGCCCGACGGGAGCATGGAATACATCCTTATCTGCGACTACAAGGTAAACTGGGTGCCATTCGGGAGATGGGTAGCCAGCTGCGAGGGCGGCTACTTCGTCACGGCATGGGGAGAGATCCTACCATAGCTGGGACCAAAAAGGGGAAAAAGAAAGGGCGCTCACGATATAAAAAGGATACTTGTTTCCAGAGGCGGTTAGATCACAATTATCGTGTAGCCCTTGTCGACGTACTTAGCCATGCTCGGATGTCCGCTCATCTCGTCGCACAGGGGCAGGCGCTGCTCCTCAGCCGACTTCAGCCCCCCGGACTGGGTCGCACAGGCCCTGCAGACGCAGTCGATGAGACCGGCCGCCTTCACTTTCGCGAAGAGATTGGAGAAGGGCTTCTTCGGATCCGCGAGCTCGGTCAGCAGCGCAGTGGCGCAGCCCTCGATGACAAGCTTGACATCGTATCCCTTGGAATTCATATCCATAGCATTAAGGAGCGCATGGGCAAAGCAGGGAAGCTCACCGTTGAATGCGAATATTGCAATCTTTCTTGAAGATTCAGGCAACAAAACACCTAATTGAGTAGCACCTTCCCAGAATATAAGTTCGCCGCAGGCACGCAGAAATGATCAGGACGCCAGCTTGGGAGAGCTGAACCACAGCCCGGTGATCTTTGCAGGGCCGTTCACTGAGGTGAAGACCACCTTCACCGTGACGCCTGCCGGCTCATTCGTGTAGTTCGCCCTGTAGTAGGCGATAATGAACTCCCCAGTCCGCTCCCCCTTGATGAATGCCTTCGAGCCAGGGACGTAATTCCCTATCTTTGAATCGAACTTTGACCTAAGCTCCTGGAAGCTTGCGAGGTTCAGGGCGTTCTTCATAGCATCGTCGAAGTCCCTAGAGAATTCGGTGTAGTTCCCATTTTCGATCGCGAGCAGGAGGTTCTCTGTCATCGGGTCGGAGTATATCCTTAGGGAGAGCTCGTCCACGGGCTGCGGCAGCGAGAGCCAGTACACTACTCCACCTATGGCAGCCAGTGCCACGATCAGTACGATTATGATGTAAGATGCCTTCATGCGCCTCTGGATCCCCCGTGCATCTCACTCCTCATTTCTAATATTATTTGTGCTACTTAGGGCTATCCTGTCCATGTTCAGCATCCCGAGGAGTCCGATAAGACCCATAACCGCGACGAACGCCTCGGTAACCACAACGTAATAGGGGGAGCTGGCGAGCGTAGCCTGGAGGATCGGGATCGTGGCGTCGAGGACGGACTTGTAGGCGACCGCGCCGCCGAGCAGAAGCAGGCGCCTGTGAGCCGCCGCCAGATAGGCGAGCACGGTGGCGAAGACGTGTGCAAGTATGGCGAAGGCTCTCTCCCAAACAGCGGCCGCAGCCATCCAGGTCGGCTGGCTCAGCTGCGATTCGATCGCCGAAACCTGTCCGGGGGGGAGGCTCGAGAGGATGGACGGGTCCAGGAAGATTGCAACCATCTGCACGAGCGACGGGAGCGCCAGGACGATAGCCTCGAAGGCACCGAAACCGACACCCACCGCCACAGCCTCCCTGTACGCAATATTCTGCACAGCCGCGCCCTCCCCGGAGGAATCGCGGACTCCGTGGGCTTCACTGGCTTTACCGGCATTTCTCGCAAACGCCCTGAACCCCAAGTAGGCAGCCCCGCACTCAAAAATGCCAGTCCTCAGCCCCACGTACACTCCGAGCAAGAGAATGGCTCCGAATGCACCAAACGACGAAGCCCACAAGACGTACAGGGGCTGCGTCACGGTGTAATCCATGATTATCTTCGGGACGATGGCTGCAGCCCAAAGCAGCCCCCCGAATATGAAAAACTTCAGCGGTACGCTCTTGCCCGACTCGCGTTTCACCCTCTCCCTCCAGAAGAGCATAGAGAAGATGCCGACAATTATCATGCCAGATGGGCCGAGGATCAGCCAAGGATTCAACATGTATGTAGCACCCACAGTAGGAAAGGTTCCGCCCATTACTTAAAAGCTTGGGCATTCAGGGCTCGGGCGTGTGGAAGGTCTCGGCGATGTCAAGGTCGACATACCCCACGGTTCTGCCCTTCGAGACCTTCGGCGCCAAGCGATGACCTTCCCCCCCTCCAGCATTTCCTTCTGGGCTACCATTGTCTAGGCGCGAATTTATACTATTTTTAGGTTGGTGTTCGTGGATTTCTTTGAGCATTTGCTGTTTTAGAGCAGCAGTAAGTTGAACCAATTGGTGGTTTTCGAGTTGGCTGTTGTCGATGATTGTGCGGTTGGGTTTTGTGAGAGCGTCTTTTGTTAGGATTTCTTCGGGGTTTAGTCCCCATGCGCATATGATTTCTTTGAGGGCGTCGATTTTGTTGAGTCGAGTTTTTGGTCTTATTGACAGGTTTGAAGCGATGTAGATTCCTCGCAAGTATTCGATGCCTTTCATTTTGATGTCGTGATAAAGGATGGTATAGGCGCAGACCTCGTGCTTGACAGCTACTCAGCCAGCTATGGCACCGTTACTCATGTGAAGGCTGGTAAAGGTAAGATGGGTGCAACCATAGTAACCTGGACTATAGGCGACCCCACGGTTTGCACGGATTACACGTTGGAACTTACTGTGCATACGGGCTTGAACCCGCAAGGAAAACAAGAATACACTTCTCCTGGACCCCACTGCCTCAACAGCGGTCCAGTAGTATACTTCGCCTACGATGGAACACTGTATACGCTGAAAGGCCCTTCGATTACAGTGACAGCTGTAGCCCCAAGCCCATAGGCAACGTAGAAAACCCTGCTTCCCCCTCTTTTTTGTAAAAATCAGGTGCAAGTTTATTCTTTTGAATAAGCAGTTGAATAGCTGTTTAGTGAGATAATTGATGGTAGGTTCTTGAGGGTGCCAAAGTTTTGGATTGGTATTTCAGATTTTACGGTTGAAAGTGAAAAGGTTGGGTGTGCATTTAGCTCTTTTTGCTTATTTGATTTTGGTTACAGAGTGTCAAGTTAGTGTGGAATTGAATAGAAAAAGGTGAGGATTTTCAGTTTTATCCTCTATATACTGTTTGTGTTTCTGAGAAGGACACTGTTACTTCGCCGTTCGCGTTTATCGTCACCTGGTTTCTTATCGTAAATATCATGTTTGTTATTTCGCCTTGGCTTATCAGCGGCGAAGTGTTTACATAGGTCCACTCGTATGGAAAGTCGCCAGCCCTCGTGTTATAATGCCGCGTTTCAGTGCTGACAACCTGATACTTCTTTCCACTGGTTAACCCTACGCCCCGCAGATTGTGGCTTGCACAACTGCGCCAGTGGGCTCCTCCAGCAGAATCCAACACTAATTAGATATTATAGTGAATCTCGCCTTCACACACAATATCTTCTTCCGGCCCTATCACATAGAAGTCGTGGATTTCGTATGTTCCAACATCATGATAAACAGGCGGAACAGCAAAAACTGTTGCAGTTAACATCGAAACCAATAAAAAGCCGGCAAAAATTAAAATCGAAATTTTCAAGCTTTACCAATCATCGGATCACCTCCTCCAAGCTTTCAAGAAACAACCATGTCATCCACGTTTATACTACTTATGAAACAATTTCTATAAGAATGTTCTACATGCCAAATGCCCGGAACCATTCACGCCCGCTTTCTACACACCAAAACCAAAACCCAAAAACTAACAATCACTCTGTTAAGCAAAGAAGCAAACTTTCACAGAAAATTAGGGGTTGAACTAGGCGAAAACGAAATGCGAGATATCGTTTAGAAAACCTTTTCCCTCATTTTCACACTTGCCAGAAGCTTTTAAAAAGGCGTTTTCCACCACATTTCCTTAAAGTAGAGTTAATGGGAAAAATGGATTTCATTGATGTTGGACATCAACATTAGAAGATAACAAGGCGAAGGGTTAAATAGCAGAAAAGGACACCTGCACTCGGTTAACAGTTCTAGGCCTAAGGGTTTTAGGGCTTTTTAGCTCTTGCTTTGCCTTTGGCACGTTAAAAATTTTGAAGGCAAAAAATAGAGGAGAAAAAGAAAATGAAAACCAAATTAGTGCATAAAACAATTGCAATGCGAAAACTCGCAACAACCATGATTGCATGTCTTTCGATAGTTTCAACATTACTATTTGTCGTTCCTATCAATGCTTCGGATGGTCTGACGACAGTGAACTACGGCAATTACACGCTTGATACTCCATATGAAGCTACACACTGGGACGACTTTTGGGATCTAACCAAAGGCGACCTGATATTATCCTACACTATTAATATGAGCACAATTAATCAACCAGGGACTTGGAATACCTTCGTTGCGGCTTGGACTACTTATGTTGAAGTTGGTCTCCGTGGAGAGGGTGCAGGCAACTTTAATCCAGGCCCATTTGACGTCTATCAAGGTCGATGCGGCGGCTGGATGACTTCAGACAGTGACACGTGGGCTGACAGCGATGGATATACTGAGAAAGGAGCTATTCCAGATTCGACGCAGGATCTAGATGATAAACATGCTCTTTCGGCTTCCGGAGGACGTGGCGAACGCGACTACGATGTTCTGTTAAGCAACCCAGATGTGGTTGGTCCAACAAGGCAAGACCCATGGTATCCTGGTGATCCAACAAAGGTCATTGGAGCTTATGGCAGCTTTGACAACTTTGGCATCTGGTTTGACCGAGACGGAGTTGACCAATGGCAAGCAACAAGTTGGGGTAATCTCGGACCTGGTGGCGTAGGAAGCGGCGATGGCTTGAGGTATAACACTAATGGGATTTACCATATAGTCATCACCTACCATGCCATCGACGCTAACGGCAACGGTGATAAAACTGACGATGGGCTAGGCGTGATGTTTGCGACAGTCAATGGTTACCCCACAGGATTCTATACAAGCTATGTTAACGGTGAACCTCAGCTTTATCCTGTTGGACTCAGCTTCAAGGGCGACATGGAGCATATGCAGGTCTTTGCCGGCATCTGGGCACCAGCCTATCTGTTGCCGGAGCATGATTTTGGCTATGCGACGCTGACCAACATACAAGTTGAAGGATATCTGGGCACGTCCGACCCCCTGGTCGCTGACTTCACCTACACTTGGACATCCGACGTGCTGTCCCCAGGGGACACAGTTACATTCACCGACGGCAGTCACGGCGGGATGCCGCCATACACCTACCTCTGGAACTTCGGCGACGGCACAACCAGCACTGAACAGAACCCATCCCACGTCTACGACGCCGCAGGGTCATACGATGTGACGTTAACCGTAACCCCGTTCCGGTGCGTGCCAAAAACCGTCACCAAGACCATAACGGTTGTGGAAACTGGCTATCTCACCGTCATCAAGTTCTACGACGCCAACGCAAACGGCCTACGTGACGCGGACGAGCCCTTGATTCCGGGGTGGAAAGTGGATGTCG
>JARYLH010000069.1 GCA_029907755.1 Candidatus Methanosuratincola sp. | reverse complement strand
AGGTCGACTACATGGAAGCAGAGAAGGTCAGGATTGGCGGCTACGTCATCAAAGGCGGCGAGCCCCATCCCTACTCGATAAAGAGGGCAGTGGGGCTAATACTGGAGTCTGAGCGCCCGCTTATCATCGCCGGAGGAGGAGTCATTGCGTCAAACGCAAGCGCCGAACTCGTCAGGCTCGCCGAGATAATGCCCGCTCCGGTCGCGACCACCTTGATGGGCAAGGGGTCTATACCGGAGGTCCACCCCCTCTCGCTGGGAATGATCGGGATGCACGGGAAGGGAGAGGCAAATATGGCCGCGGAGGAGGCCGACCTTTTGATAGCCGTTGGCATGCGCTTCAATGACCGGACTGTGGGCAGGATGGAAAAGTTCGGTGAGAACGCTAGGATAATCCACATAGACATAGATCCTGCGGAGATCGGGAAGAACTTGGGTGTTGATGTGCCGATAGTGGCGGACGCACGAAAGGCACTCGCGGCCCTCGCAGACCGTCTGCTCGAGGTTGGCATAAGGAAGAAAGAGAATGAGTGGTCGAAGAGGATCGCCGAGCTGAAGGAGAAGTACAAGGAGTTTTACAACAGCGAGGAAGGCAAGGGATCTCTGAGCCCCAAGCGCATAATGAAGATCCTAAGGTCTTGCATACCTGAAAGGTCGATCATTACGACCGGAGTGGGGCAGAACCAGATGTGGGCTGCCCTCCATTTCCAGGTGATCGAGCCGCGCACGTTCATCACTTCCGGGGGGTTGGGGGCTATGGGTTTCGGGTTCCCCGCGTCGCTCGGCGTCAAGGTTGCCTGCCCTGACAGGCCCGTCTTCAACATAGACGGCGACGGGAGCTTCCTGATGACCGAACAGGACCTCGCGACCGCTGTGGTCGAGAGGATACCGACAGTAACCTTGGTGATGGACAACCGTGTGCTCGGGATGGTCAGGCAGTGGCAGTGCATGTTCTGCGACAAGCGGTACTCAGAGACGGATCTGGGCGCGGTTCCTGACTTTGCCAAGCTTGCGGAGGCGTATGGGGCAGAAGGGATCAGGGTTGAGAGCTACAGCGAGCTCGAGTCGGCGATAAGGAGGAGCGCTGGTGCTGAAGTGCCCGTTGTGATTGATGTGCCCGTCTCCCGGGACGAGAAGGTTCTCCCGATGGTTCCGCCCGGCAAGACGCTCAGAGAGGTGGTCTGGTTTGGCTGAAGACGACATGCGCATAATCTCCGCACTCGTAGAGGACAGGCCTGGGGTTCTTTTCAAGGTCGCCTCGCTCATCAGGAGGCGCGGCTTCAACATAGCCACAATAACGGTCGGCGGCACAGAAAAGGACAGGATCTCGAGGATAACGATCACAATGAGAGGCAACCCGGCAATCGTCGAGCAGCTGGTCAAGCAGCTCAGCAAGATCCCGGACGTCGTCAAGATCAGCGAGCTCGAGCCGGACGACTCCGCATTCAGGGAGCTGGCGCTTGTGAAGGTTTCTGCGACCGATCCGGCGAAGCGTTCGGACATCCTGAACTACATAAGCATCTTCAGGGCGCGCGTGATCGACGCCTCAAAAGACTCGCTCGTAATAGAGGTCGTTGGGCAGCCGAGGAAAATTCAGGCATTCCTTGATCTCATGAAGGGCTTCGGGATAATCGAGATGGCAAAGACTGGCATAGTCGCCCTCTCGAGGGGCGCCAAGTCCACTTCCATCCCAGACTGAGCGCCTGAAGACCTCGGCACTTCATTTTTTCTGCTGCGCGCCTTCGCATGCGACGGGAGAACAGCAAATGTTTTATTTTCTAAGCCCCAATATGGTTTCAGAGGAGATCTCAATGGGCTACATGTGCGGATGCATAAACGGGCACACCTGGTGGTACTTCACCGACGCGACCCCGTGTCCATACTGTGGCACCACTGAGAAGACTTGCACCGAGTACGACCGCAAGGATCTCGTCAAATACGAGTGCGAGAAGAGCCACAAGTTCTGGGCTGACTACAAGGTCACGATGTGCCCGCTGTGCGGCACCAAGAACGTAACCAAGAAGAGCGCGTAAACAAAACCCCTTCTTTTTTTGCGGTTTGTTTTCAACATTGGATCTCAATTTAAACACATGTTTATCGCAATCAAACTGCAGTTTCACAGCCCACAAACGAAAGGGCGAGAATCATGAAGAGCCAATGCTGAACGTGAACTTTAAACCCTTCGAGGTTTGGGAGATTTCAGATCATTGTTGGGTATGCAGGGTAGTGCCTTTTCCCAACCGCTGGCGCGTGCATTATGTAATTTGTGCCATTCATACCCATGTGCAGGTCAGTGAACAAATGAAAGAAAATAATCAAGATTAAGGAGGAATTAAGCAATATTTCACGTTGAACAAGAGAAATGTGAAATTCAGAAAAATTTATTTACCGTTCTTTGAACAGTTGTATTTGGGGAAAAATGAGGGATTTTATCTTCAGAGCAGCAATGGTTATACTACTCGCAGTTTTCCTCTCTTCTTCCCTCGTAGCCTCTAACTCGCCTGCAGGTGCAGTCGATATTTATGAATCCGACCAGACCTGGGTTGGCGATACCGTCGTCAGCGCCTCCCAGCGTCTTGTCTTCCGTGACTGTGCCTTGACGATCGTTGACGGGAACATTACTGTATACGGAAGCCTGACCCTGGAAAATGTACGCATAACCGTTCAATCGTCATCCTCCAGCAACAATCTAACCGTCTCCGGGCAAGGCCGCCTCGCACTCTCGAACACAACCGTTGTCTCGGGCCCCCCTGCATACTATGTTTATTCCATGGAACAATCGCGGGTCACGGTCAATGGTTCGTGCTCAGATTACCAGCGTGATAATCTGGCTTTAATCGCCATGGGCAACTCGGAGGTCGAGATTCTCAGCTCGTGCCTGCGCTCGATTGAGTGCCGAGACTCATCAAAAGTGGCGGTCAACGACTCAACCGTAGGCAGCATCAGCCCGATGCCGATCGAGGAGGTCAGCCTCAGCTGCTACGAAGATTCCGTTATAACGAGCTGTAGTTCGATTTACCGCGGGGCAATCGTGGTTTCGGGCAACTCAGAAGTGTCGATCACGAGCTCCGACGTCAAGAATATCGAGTGCTGGAACTCATCAAAGGCAAAGATGGCAGCCTCTGTCTTGGGTCGCGCCTCGGTCCACGACAATTCAACACTGTTTCTCGACGGGATCGGCGCCCTTGGTATGATGACCGACGTCGATGCATACTCCAACAGCTTCAGCCTTGGACCGCACCTGCACATATACAACTGTTCGCTGGGCACGGTGAGTGTTTGGGGGAACGGGCGCTCGGAATTGAACGTTGCGCACAGCACAATAAATGATGTTCAGACCAGTGGATATGTTGAATTGACTTACGACAATATGACAGTAATGGGGGAGTGGGTCCATAAAGGAGAAATGGCGTGGCGGCGCCGGGATTTCGACCACATCGGCAACTTCTGCATTGAGTGGGGCGACACAGACGCCTCGGGCGTGATCGTCAGCGGTACGGCAGGGAAGATCGAGAAGAAGGATACGATATTTCAGACCCAGCCCGCTCCGATCCCGCAGCCGTTGTCAGGGGTATACACATTTGTCTATTTATCGTATAGGGGCGAATTCACAGCCCAAATAAGAATACACTACGCCGACGAGCAGGTCGCCTCGATAGATCCTTCGACCCTCAGGCTCTACTGCTATACCTCGGACAAAGGCTGGCAGCAGCTCAACGTCACTGGCATGAACGAAACCGGGAAATACGTATGGGGTAACATTACCCACAAGGGCGGTCTGTTCAGCGCCTGTTTCGCAGCCCTCGGCTCGCCCAAGTCCAACGGGGCGCCTCCGACCTTGGCGGGCGGGATGGATTGGTGGGCACTGGCGCCATACATCGTTACGGCAGTGATAGTGATAGTCACCGCTGCGGGAGCAGTTGTCTACTACAGATGGGTCAAGGCGAAGAGATAGGGGAGGGGTAGGAAAGGGGAATCCGCCTTAAGCTAGAGTGACCTCCATTAAGCAAAATCGGGCGGCTGCCTGCAAGCCACCCAATCAATGGTTCATCCGACTTTTTACTGGCGCAAGATCGCCCCGCCCACTTGGCGGCTGTTAGTTTGTTTTTCCTTTGGTTTTGAGAGGTTTGGGGGCTTGAGTTTGATTTCAACGCATCAATTTTGGTCATATTTATAAACAGCAAAGGACATTCAGATTCCGGTGAGATATATGGTGACCATATACAAGGACAATGACGCAGATCTTTCTGCACTCAATGGCAAGAAAATTGCAGTGCTTGGCTATGGCAGCCAAGGCAGGCACCAGGCCCTGAACCTCAAGGACAGCGGCTTGGACGTGGTTATAGGCCTCAAGAAGGGGAGCAAGTCTTGGAAAATCGCCGAGGAAGACGGCTTCAAGGTATACTCCGTTGCGGATGCCTCGAAGCTCGCGGACTTCATAATAATGCTGATACCGGACGTGAGGCAGCCTGAAGTTTACGCCTCCGAGATAGCGCCGAACCTGAAGGCGGGCAAGATCCTCGGGGTATCTCACGGCTTCAACATCCACTTCGGCCTCGTGAAACCCCCGAAGGATGTCGATGTCATAATGGTCGCACCGAAGAGCCCTGGCGTGAGGGTGAGGGAGGAGTACCTTAAGGGGTATGGCGTCCCATCGATAGTCGCAGTCTACCAGGACTACTCAGGTAAGGCCTGGGCTGAGACCTTGGCGTGGGCAAAGGGCATCGGATCGACTCGACCCGGAGTCATAAAGACCACGTTCAAGGAGGAGACTGAGACCGACATCTTCGGAGAGCAGTGCGTCCTTGTCGGAGGCCTCATGGAGCTCATAAAGACTGGGTTTGAGGTTCTGACCGAGAAGGGCTACCAGCCGGAGGTTGCATATTTCGAGGTTTGCAACGAGGCGAAGCTGATCATGGACCTGATCTTCCAGGGCGGGATGGAGAAGATGCTCAAGGGCGTCAGCGACACTGCCAAGTACGGCGGGCTCGTCTACGGTCCAAAGGTCATTGATGACGACACGAAGAAAAAGATGGAATGGGTACTCGGGAACATCACAAGCGGCAACTTCGCAAAGGAATGGATGTCCGACCCGGCGGCTAGCATGAAGCGCCTCGATGCACTGATGGAAGAGACTATGAACCACCCGATAGAGAAGGTTGGAAAGGAAGTCAGGCGCCTTATGGGTCAGGAGAAGTAGGCTAAAGTAAGCCACAAATTTTCGAAATTTTATTTTTTTGTTTTTTTTGGAAAAAATAATATACTCATTTTCAGTAAGTTATATCTGGTCTTGAAAAATGGGTAAAAAATCTTTTCTCATACCTGTCATGCTGATCTCTGTTCTTGCATTGATCTCTTTGGCTCCAGTCCGTGCCGAAAATTTCACTGTCATGATCAACGCTTCTGGTTTGGGCAGTGGCGCAAGCGGCACGGTGATCAATTTCATGGGAACAAATGTTGCTGTTTCGCAACTGCCTAGGCAGTTCAGCGTGGCAAACGGCACAAATGCAACCTATGCCTGGCAGCAGTATGTCACGGTCAACTCGACATACCGGTTTGTGTTTGTAAACGCCTCGAAGACAACGGTTGTCGTCAGCTGCATGCCTTCCATACCGCCGAACCCTCCAATTTGCCTCTACCTGCCATTCACTACCAACATCACCCAGACAGGCACGGTGCTGATCACAACCAACGCCTCCATGATGGCCTACTATTCTCCTGAGGTCTACCTGCAGTATGTCGCGCCTACCGGAGGCTCGGCCAACCTAACCTCTGGGTGGTACGTGCCAGGCACGATCCTCGGGATCTCAGCCACTCCCAACTCGGGATACAACTTTGATGGTTGGACAACGACCGGATCGATCTCAGTACAGAACTCGAGCGCATCCGTGACAACGCTTACGATCAACGGGCCTGGCACCGTCACAGCAAAGTTCGCAGCGGCTCCTCCACCGCCATCTGGATTCCCAATGGAGTACATAATCCTGATCGTCGCGATCGTTGCGGTTCTGGGGATTGCAGGTGCATTCCTGATGAGGCGGAAGCCGAAGCCGCCTCCTGCCCCGAGGCCTGTGGCTCTGAAGCTGACGCCCGAGAAGAAGGAGATTTTTGCAGACGGGCGTTCCTCGACCGAGATTGCTGTCGAGCTGGTTGATGGGGAAGGCAAGCCTGTGGCATCTGAAATGGAGAGGGAGGTCCGCCTATCCGCTACAGACGGGACGATCCAGCAGTCCGTGACTATCCCGAAGGGCGCATCCTCTGCGAAGGCAACACTGTCCTCTTCAATAAGGGTCGGGCAGGTGAGCTTGACGGCATCCTCCAAGGATCTTGCATCCGCGCAGGCGTCCGTCAGCTTCATCGAAAAGAAGCGTTACTGCATGATATGCGGAAAGCGGATGCCCATTGATGCGAGGGTCTGCCCGAGCTGCGGAAGCGCTCCCCCGTCCGGAGCCGACACAAAGGTATGCCCGAACTGCGGCGCAGTGATACCGATAGTAGCCAAGTTCTGCAGGGAGTGCGGGGCAAGCCAGCCTGCATGACCAATTTTTTATATTATCCTTTTTTTCAATAAGATATAGGGGAGTCCATTGGGTTCTGCTGCCGCAAAATCAGGCGACAAGATAAATGCGACTGATGTCCACATGGTGTTGATGCCTTCTCCCGGTGGTCCAGTGCCAACTTTAGTGAGCTTGCCTTTCGCGGGGACTATTTTAGAACAGGTCAGCAAGGACGTATTCATAGGGGGCTTGCCTGCAGCGACCGTGGGGAGTGTCGCTTACAATATACCGCCTCACCTGGCCCCGCCTCCAGGAACATTTGCGAAGCCTCCTTCAAATATGGCCCAGATCGTCGATGGGAGCAAGAGCGTATTCATAAACGGGAAACCGGCAGCACGATCGGGTGATCCTGCAGTGACCTGCAACGATCCTGTCGATATGCCCGTCGGAACCGTAGTTGCTGCAGGGAACGTCTTCATAGGCTGACAGTCCGATCCTAATGGAGCGCGCCCAAAACTAAAAAGGGGGATTGGTCGAGGCACATTAAAAGCGGTCAGCCCCCTTGCCCTGCCCAATCTCTATCTTCTCAATCACGCCGACTTCGAACTCCACCGAGATCTCCTTCTCCGCAATGCAGGCTATCCTCAGTCCCTCCTCAAGCTTGATCCCCTTCAATGGTCTGATTCTGATGCCTTGCCTTTCAAACACATCCGATTCCGCGAGGAGGATCTTGACCACTTCCTCAGCGAGAGAATCCGTCTTCTGACCATCGAACCCCCTTATGTCAATGAAGTATTTGGAAATTAGCTTAAGCGCCCTCCTCAGCACATCTGCCTTTGTTCTGTATGAGATCTTGGCTTTCCATACAGGCTTCCTGAATTCGATCGTACCTGCCTTGTAATCGACTGTATACCCTTCACCCTCTGCAATTTTCATCCAGCTCTCCTTTGCAGCCTCCTGGCTTTTTTGCTCGAGCACCTGGACCTCCAGGCTGCCGCCCTCCGGTTTATTCTTGAGCCTCTTTCTTGCTTCGTCTCTTTTCAGTTCGAGCA